>JBDKIR010000160.1:0-7879 GCA_039797035.1 Pseudomonadota bacterium
GATTTCGGCCAGAATTTCGTGGTCACCAGCCAATCCGGCGCTTCCGGCGTGGTGGGCATGCGCGCCTTGATGGCCGCGACGCCGGATGGGCATACACTGGCCTATGCGCCGCTGGTACCACTCGCTTTCCAGCCGCATCTGGTGCGCAATACCGGGCTTGGGCCGGATGCCGTGGCACCCGTGTGCAATGTGACCGAGAATATTCTGGGCGTGATGGTGAAGGCCGATAGCGCATGGAAAACGCTGCCCGATATGGTAGCGGCCGCGAAGCAGCGGCCCTTGACCTATGGCTCGCCCGGGCCGAATTCGGCGCCGTTTCTTGGCGTGCATCGCGTGCAGTCAGCCGCCGGTGGGCAATGGACTCATGTGCCCTTTCGCGGTGATGGCGCATCACTGACCGAGGTGATCGCTGGGCGCTTGGATTTCGCGGCTATTGTGGTGGCATCTGGCGTGCCCATGGCGCGGGCGGGGCAGACGCGCCTCGTTGCGGTATTCTCCGAAGGCCGTCACCCGGCCTTTCCCGATGTGCCGACCGCGCGCGAACAGGGCATTGATGCCTTCCAGCCTTCCTATGCCGCGCTATGGGCCACACGCGGTACGCCGGAACCGATCCTGGATCGTTTGCAGGAAGCCTGCCGCCGCGCAATGGAAACCGAAGGCTTCAAGCGTTTTGCGGAAAACTGGGGCGCGGTGCCGCAGTTTCGCGGGCGCGCCGACCTTGGGCGCTTGCTCGCTTCGGAATATGAAGCGACCGGCAAGGCATTTCGCGACTTGGGGGTGCAGCCGGAATAGAGCTTGGTTTTATTCCACCGTGACGCTTTTCGCGAGGTTGCGCGGCTGATCCACATCCGTGCCCTTCAGCACCGCGACATGATAGGCAAGCAATTGCACTGGAATGGCATGCAGAATGGGCGCGGCAAAGGCAGGCACACGCGGCAGCACCACCAAGCGTTCCACAAAGGATTTCAATTTTTCTGCGCCAAGATCATCCGTAAAGGCCATCACGCGCCCACCGCGTGCGGCTGATTCCTGCAAGTTTGATGCGGTTTTCTCAAAAAGCGGGCCTGATGGGCACAGCGCAATCACCGGTACGGCGGGATCAATCAATGCAATCGGGCCGTGCTTCATTTCGCCCGCCGCGTAGCCTTCGGCGTGGATATAGGAAATTTCCTTGAGCTTCAGCGCGCCTTCCAGGGCGATCGGGAACAGCGATCCGCGCCCCAGGAAAAGCACATCCCGCGCCTTGGCCACTTCCGCCGCCATGGCGCGAATTTCACCGTCCCGTTCCAGCACCGCCGCCGCATTGGATGGCACTTCCAATAAGGCGGCGGTCAATGTCGCCTCGGCCTCCGCGCTCACGCAGCCACGCGCGCGGCCGAGCCCAATGGCAAGACAGGCCAGCACCGCAAGCTGCGCGGTAAAAGCCTTGGTGGACGCCACACCAATTTCCGGGCCGGCCACGGTCAGCACGGCCGCATCGCTTTCACGCGCCATGGTGCTTTCCGGCACATTCACAATCGAAAGCACCTTCTGGCCGCGGTCACGCAATAGCCGCAGCGCCGCCATGGTATCGGCGGTCTCACCGCTTTGGCTTACCAGCAGGGCGCCGCCCCCATCCGGTAAAGGTGGGTCGCGATAGCGCAATTCACTCGCGACATCCGCATCCACCGGCAGGCGCGCCAATTCCTCAATCCAGTAGCGGCCCACCAGCCCAGCCAAGTAAGCACTACCGCAGGCGGTCATGGTCAGGCGCGGTACGCTCACGGGATTGAAGGGCAATTCGGGCAGCACCACGCGCCGCTGCGCCGGTTCCAGATATTGCGTCAGCGTATCACCCAGTACCACCGGGTGTTCGTGCAATTCCTTTTCCATGTAATGGCGGTAATTGCCCTTGCCGGTCGTGGCACCTGATACGGTCGTCAGCTTGATCTCACGCGCCACTTCGACACCGGATGCGTCATGAAATCGCGCGCCGGCGCGATCAAGCACTGCCCAATCGCCTTCTTCCAGATAAGCAATGCGGCGGGTCAGCGGGGCCAAGGCCAAGGCATCGGAACCGACAAACATCTCCCCATCGCCAAAACCAACGGCCAGCGGCGCGCCTTGGCGGGCGCAAATCAGCAATTCCGGATGGCCCGCAAAAATCATCGCGAGCGCAAAAGCACCATGCACGCGCTTCAATGCGGCGCCAGCGGCAGCTTCAGGCGCATGGCCCGCTTGCAGGAAATCATCCACCAATAGCGCGAAGGTTTCCGTATCGGTTTCTGTCTGGAAGGTATGGCCGCGCGCTTCCAATTCGGCCCGCAATTCAGCGTGGTTTTCAATGATGCCGTTATGCACCACCACCACGCGCGCCGTGCCATGCGGATGCGCATTGCGCGTGGTGGGCGCGCCATGCGTCGCCCAGCGCGTATGGCCAATGCCCGTCATGCCCCCAAGGGGAGAAGCTTCCAGCACAGCGGAAAGATTGGCGAGTTTGCCTTCCGCCCGGCGGCGATCAATACGGCCTTCAATCAGGGTGGCAATGCCCGCACTGTCATAGCCGCGATATTCCAACCGGCGCAGCGCATCCAATAAGCGCGGTGCAGCCGCTTCCTGGCCAACAACGCCCACAATGCCGCACATCAGCGCTTTCCCTTACCCTTGAAGCCACGCCCGGGCTTGACCGCCTGGCGCCCGCGCGCAATGGCCAGTGCATCATCCGGCACATCTTGCGTAATCACGCTGCCCGCCGCCACCAGGGCCCGGGCACCCACCTGTACTGGCGCCACCAAGGCAGTATCACTGCCAATGAAGGCCCCTTCCCCAATCACGGTACGATGCTTGGCCACGCCATCATAATTGCAGGTGATCGTCCCCGCGCCGATATTCGCCCCGGCACCAATGCTGGCATCGCCCAGATAGCTCAAATGATTGGCCTTGGCCCCGGCGCCCAGCGTGGTCGCCTTCAATTCCACGAAATTCCCGACATGGCCTTCCGGTTCAATCACCGTACCTGGGCGTAGCCGCGCATAAGGGCCAATCACCGCGCCACGCTTCACCACACAGCCTTCCAAATGGCTAAAGGCGCGAATGGTCACGCCATCTTCCACCGAAACACCCGGCCCGAAGAAGATATTCGGCTCCAGCACCACATCCGCGCCCAATTGCGTATCATGGGAAAGGTGCACACTTTCCGGCGCCAACATGGTGACGCCCCCCGCCATCGCGGCGGCGCGCAGACGCTGCTGCAATTCCGCCTCAGCCACCGCCAATTCGCCACGGCTATTGATGCCGCGCAATTCCGCCTCTGGCGCTTCCACGGCCATGGCGCGCTTGCCTTCCGCCCGGGCCTGCGCGACCACATCGGTCAGGTAATATTCGCCCTTGGCATTGTCATTTTTCAACGCCGACAGCCAGCGGAACAGATCCGCCGCCGGGGCGCAGACCACGCCCGCATTGCAAAGCCCAATGGCCTGTTCTTCCGGGGTGGCATCCGCCCATTCCACAATGCGTTGCACATCGCCCTGGCCATCCAGCACCACCCGCCCATAGCGGCCAGGATCGGCCGGCCGCATGGCCAGCAAGACCAGCCCCGCTTCACGCCGCGCCGCCAGCAACGCCTGTAGCGTTGCCGGGGAAATCAGCGGGTTATCGCCATAAAGCACCGCGACATCCCCCGCATGCCCCCCAAGCAAGGGGGAGGCCTGCAACGCAGCATGGCCCGTGCCCAGCCTTTCGCGCTGCACCACAACATCATGCGGCGCCACGGCGGCTTCCAGCGCCGGCATATCCGGACCCACCACCACCACCAGGCAGCCAAAGGCCTGGGCGCAGGATGCCAGCAAATGGTTGATCATGGGCCGCCCCCCCAAGGGATGCAGCACCTTGGGCAAGGCAGAGCGCATACGCGTGCCGAGCCCGGCAGCAAGGATAATGGCGGCGGCTTTCATAGGCTTGGCGTAACGCGCCAGGGCGCGCCGCGTCTAGCAGGATTATCCACCTTACGTGCCTGGGGCACCTTTAGCCCCGCCATAGCCCCTTCCCTGTCAATGGCCGAGTCTGGCAGCGGGCACCAACGGCTAAAAATTATTGGTTGTTAAAATTCATATGTTATCGCGCACCGGTTGAGTTTCGGTGGCAAAATCGATGGTTTTTGTGACGGAAGTCACGCCCCGGATGGCCTTCATATTGTGTTTACTTTTGCTTTTAGTTTACGTTTTTCATGTTTACCCGCACCCCTCGGTTGCGGGTCGTCAGCGATACTGAAAGGGCTTCCCGGTGCCACTCGCTCCACACAGCCAAGCTGAAGGCAGGCTGCACGCCGCCCCAAGCCACGCCGTGTGGGCACAGCACCAAGCAAAGCCATGGCCGGTTCGCCCCCTTCCCCAGCCGGCGGATGGCCCTTTGGGCAATTCGCCTTCGAGGAGCTTAAGCCATGTCCGCCACCATCAATAATGACACGCTCTCTGGTACATCGGGCAGTGACACCATCGACCTGCTGGCGGGGGACGACGTCTACGCTGGGCTAGCCGGGAATGACTCGATTCTGGGCAATGACGGCAATGACTCCATCAGTGGTGATGATGGGGCAGACACCATTCTTGGTGGCAATGGGGCTGACTCGATTTTTGGCGGCGCCGGTGATGACAGGATCTTCCCCGGTGCCGGCAATGATTCAGTCGATGCTGGAGCAGGCACTGGCGATAGCATCCGTTACAATGGTCCAGGCGCCCTTGGTGAAGCAATTACGGCCACCATCAACGCCCCTGCCGGTTCATCGGGCTATAACGCGGCCATTGTAACGTCCTTGACCCAAGGCAATGACACGATTGCCGGCTTCGAACGGTTGGAGGGTACCAATAATAGCGGCGATTTTTTCCAGGTGAATGGCGCCGCAACGGCGCAGAGCGCGCTGTTTATTTACGGCAGTACTGGCAATGACACGATCAGCGTCGCTGTCGCCAATAATGCTGTTTTTGCCGACTATAATACGACATTTGGCTTGACGCATGGCGTATCGGTAGATCTTTTCACGGGCACGGATAGCCTAGGCCGCGCCACCGGCAGTGCGACCGATGATTTCGGTACCGATATCCTTATCAATGTGCGTGGTGTCTCGGGTACCTCCCTCGCGGATACCATGCTTGGCACTAATTTTGACGATCGGTTCCGGGGCTACGCCGGCAGCGACAGCATCGATGGGCGTGGCGGTACGGATATGTTGGATTATGCATCTAACGCCGCCTCCCAAGCCATCAGCGTCAATCTAGCCACAGGCCGCGCCAATGATGGCCTTGGTGGTATCGATACCATTTCCAACATTGAACACGTGCGCGCAAGCAGCGGGAATGACACGCTGATCGGCGGTGAGGGCAACGATATCCTGCGTGGCAATGCCGGCAATGACAGCATTGATGGCGGCAATGGTACCGAAGATATTCTGGACCTGTCATCCGCCACATCCGCAGTCAGTGCCAATCTCGCAACCGGTGTGGCGAGTGATGGCCAAACCGGTATCGATAGCTTCACCAATATGGAGGCGATTTACGCCGGCACCGGGGCCGATACGCTGATTGGCGGCACCGGGAATGATATTTTTGACGGCGGCATGGGCGGCGACCTGATTAATGCCGGCGCCGGCGCAGACCGGGTGCGCTACTATGTGGTGTTTGGCAATAATGGCGCCATCACCCGTGGTGTTTCCGTTGACCTGATGGCGGAACGGGCGACGGATGGCTGGGGTGGCGCAGATACGCTGATTGGTGTTGAGCGTGTATCCGCAACCAGCCTCAACGATACGCTGATTGGTGATGAAGTTTCCAATCGCTTCAACGGCCTTGGCGGCAATGACAGCATTGATGGCGGACTTGGAACTGATTGGCTGGAATTTACAAATGGCGCAGCCACTTCTGGTGCCACCGTCAATCTGACCACCGGCACCGCGTCCGACGGCGCGGGTGGGATAGATAGTTTTACGTCTATGGAAAACGTGATGGGGGGCAATTTCGCGGATCACCTTACCGGCATTGCGCAATTTGGCCGCGCAACATCCCGCCTGCGGGGCGGCAGCGGCAATGATACGCTGATTGGATTTGATGGCGAATTTGTCATTGCCGATTATACGGATCAGACCATCGGCCTAAGCGTCAATCTTGCCAGTGGCAGCGTGAATGACGGCTTGGGTGGTATTGATTCGCTGGTCAATATCCATGGCGCCATCATGTACCGCAATTACGCGGATACCATCATTGGGAGCGCTGGCAATGATTGGCTTGCCCCTTCGGGCGGCGATGACACCATTGATGGTGGCGAAGGTTTTGACATTCTTGGCTATGATGGCAGCTCCAGTGGGGGTGTTTCCGTCAATCTGGCCGCCGGCACCGCCAGTGATGGCGATGGTGGCACGGATTTCTTCACCAGCATTGAAGGTGTCATTACAGGCTATTCCAACGACACGGTGATTGGCGATGACGGCAATAATCTCGTCACGCTCGGCGCCGGGGCGGATTATGCCGATGCGGCGGGCGGGCAGGATACGATTTCTGCCTCATTGAACTCCAGCCCTTATACCCAAGTCTATACCACCAATGAAGCTGGCGATCAGTTACCTTATACTGGCGTGACCATTGACCTTGCGGCAGGCCGCATGGTTGGCGGTGATGGCGCAACTGATACCATCCTGAATTTCGAAGCCGCCATTGGCAGTACGATGCATGACAGCATCCTTGGTTCCAGCGCTGCCGACCTGCTTTTTGGCGCAGAAGGCAATGACACAATTGATGCCGGCGCCGGCAATGACACGGTCCTTGGCAGCATTGGCAATGATAGCCTGATGGGCGGCGCCGGGGATGATCTTTACCTCATGGCTGGAAACGATGGTGACGCAACCATCCAGGATATAGCCGGCAATGACACTGTCTCCCTTTTGGGCGCAACAGCACAGGAAATTCTGCCAACCGATTTGGATTCCGCCGCCGGCATTGATGCGATTGACCTGGCAGGGGGTAGCAACAAGCTGCACCTGACCGCTGCGGCGGTAATCGCGATTTCGGAAACCGATACGCTGCGCGTTTTCGGCACCGCCAATGACAGTGTAGTATTTGATGACGCTGGCTGGGTGCGTGGCGCGACTTCTGGCGGCTTTATTACCTTCACCAATGGGGCGGCTACCGCGATTGTAGGATCCGGCCTCGTGCCAGCTTATGGTGATTCATCCCTGAATGGCGGCCCTGGCAATGACACCCTCATTGGTGACGAAGGTAATGACACCATCGATGGCGGTGATGGCAACGATATCATCGCCGCCTATGGCGGTAATGATTCCATCCTAGGCGGCAATGATGCCGATATGATTGATGGGGGCAATGGTGGCGACACGATTTATGGCGGCGCCGGCAATGACCTGATCCAAGGCGGCAATGGTGATGACCGGCTTTATGGCGAAGCTGGCAATGACACGATAGATGCCGGCGCCGGTACCACGGACCGTATTGTCTATAATCAAACCGGCGGTGAGGCGATCACGGCCACTATTACCTCAAGCGGTGGCGCTTCAGGGATCAATACCGCAATAGTCAGCACGGCCACGCAAGGAACGGATAGTATCCTAGGGTTTGAGGTTCTCATCGGGTCGAATAATGGCGACCTGATCACGGTCAGCAGCGCGGCAACGCAGAATTTTAATCTCTTCCTTTTCGGGGCAGTTGGTAATGACACTATTATCGATAATTATCGCCAGAATGGTGTCTTCGTTGATTACAGTACCACCTCCACCAGCCTGACTAGCGGGGTTTCCGTTGACCTGACCAGCGGCATCGCCACTGATGGCTTCGGCGGTACTGATAGTCTGGTAGGCGTTACGGCCGTGAGTGGGACATATTTCGCCGATACCTTGCTG
>JBDKIR010000161.1:0-2589 GCA_039797035.1 Pseudomonadota bacterium
CCACGTAATAGTAAAAGCCCGCAAGCAGGGCCGGCAAAAGCACCAGCAGCGTGAAGGGCCGCAACAGGAACCGCCGCAGCCACGGGCGGCGTGGCGCGGGCGTTTCATGCTCCAGAATGAACGGTGCTTCGACCGGTTCAGAGCGCGTTATAGGTGGCGAGAGCTTCATCGAGATCGTCATAAAAAGTGAGAATGCCTTGATCGAGCACCGCCGCGCGGGTGCAGAGCCGCCGCACCAGGGCAGGTGAATGGGAAACCAGAATGAGGCCGGATTTTTCAATCCTTTCGGCAAAAGCGCGTCCAAACCGCGTATCGCCGACCGCCAGCGCTTCATCCACCAGATAGCAATCGAAATCGACCGCGAGTGAAATCGCCAAGGCGAGGCGTGAGCGCATGCCCGATGAATAGGTCATCATCGGCATGCGCAAATAATCGCCCAATTCGGCAAAATCCTCGACAAAATCGACCGTTTTCTGCGGCGGCTTGCCGTAGATGCGGGCGATGAAGCGCGCATTATCCGCACCCGAAAGTTGCGATTGAAATCCAGCCATCATGCCAATGGGCCAGGACAGCGTCATGGAACGGCGAATGCGCCCGCTACTCGGCGCTTCCACCCCACCCAGAATACGCACCAGGGTGGATTTGCCAGAGCCGTTGCGCCCCAATACGCCGACCCTTTCGCCGCGCGCGAAACGCCCATTGGCCCCGCGAAGAATGACCTTGCGCCCGCCCCGCATCGGATAGGATTTATGGACATTGATGAGTTCAAGACTCATGGCGGGCTATTCCAGCCCCAGGCGATCGCGCGTGATGCGCAGCGCCGCCAGACCCAGAAGATGCGTCCCCAATATCCAGGCACCGATATAGGCCGGATCGTAAACGGCGCGGAAACGCGACCCGAATTGACCATCGCGCAGCAATTCAAAAATATGGACCATCGGAATCCACAGCACAATTTCCTGCGCCCATTCCGGCAACCCATTGACCAGAAAGAACATGCCGCAGACCGGCAAGACCAAATAGGTCATGGCATGAATGCCGCGCTCAATGCCTTCAATCGCCTCCGTAAGGGCGGCAAAGACCAGCGCCAAACCTTGGCTCAGCAAGGTCATGAAAATCATGGCGAGGATGATCTTGACCGGGCTTTCCGGAAAATCGCCAGTCACGGCAAAAAGCCCGAACAGCATCAGCACCAGAACGCCGGTACAGGAAATGAATTCGATAATGTGCCGGGCAAAGAAGATATCCGGCAGCGTCACGTTGCGATGATAGAGCAGGCCACGGTTTGACGGGATCGCGGATGAGGCTCTGTTCACCACACCGCGGAAAATGAAATACATCACATAGCCGACCGCATAGAATTCGAAGGGCCCGAATGCCGTCGGCATGTCACGCCACAAATGCAACAGACCGATGCAGGTCCCAAGCAGGAGTGGTTCAAAAAACAACCAGATATACCCGAAATAATGGCGCCCGAAGCGCGTATGCAATTCGCGGATGATCAGGGCGCCGATGACGCGCAGCTGCATGCGACCACCGCGCAGGATCAAGGATATTTCGCCAGCAGCATTCAAGGCTGCGTCTTCCCGGCGGCGAGCAGGGGTCGTGCCTCAATCCAACCTGTGCCGGCTTGGCAAAACAGTCGCGTGTTATCGAGGTTGCGTGCCGTCACGCGCACTTCGCGGCATTCGCGCCCGCTCGCCGCGGTGTATTGGCGCAGCATGCGCAATTTGGCGCTTTCCCCGGTATCGGGCAGCAGAATCTGGCGTTCCGCCTGGCCGCCGGAATCCGCCGCGAAGGCGGCCACCGGGTCCAAGATGCGACCAACCGGCTGAGGCGTCTCAGGGACGGAACCCTGCCCGCCCCCGCAGGCGGCAAGCGCAAGGAAGATGCAGGGCACAAGCGGACGCCAGCAGAGAAATGTCAGCCCCGACGCCATAAGCAGCCCCTCTTGCCAAGACTCAGACCCTGCCATCGCAGGTCAGCGATTTGCATTCTTAATAGTATTATTCCTTTTTACACAACTATTGGTTTATGCTTTCTTTTCTTATAGGCTAATTTTTTGGATTCGGCATGCTCCTCTGCAAAATGTTGCGCCCAGGGGCCGGGATCCCTGGTGTTTTCGCCCTACCCTGAACCCCATCGCGAGAGAGACCTTCCCGGCCAAGCCGCATGTCGGACCAGGTTCCTGCCCCCACCGCCCCCATGAATACGCCAATGCCGCTCGCCCTGCCCGAAGCGCTGCTCCGCGCCAGCCCGGCAATGGTCGCCTTCTGGCCAGAATGCAGGCTGACGCCATGGGATGGCCGCGGCGCGCCCGATCGGCTGGCGCTCCCCATGGGCATGGCCGCGCCGCCGGGCGTGCGGGAGTTATGGTCCTTCACGCCGGCCCCCTGGCGCCCGCCCCGCTTTGGCGCGCGTGAAACCCCAGTCGCCCTGATCTGCGCGCAAGGCAGCGACCCCATTGCAACGGCCCTGGCGGTGGCAGTACCGGCGCAGGATCACACCGCCCATCTGGCATTGCTGGCGGAAGCCCGGCTCGGCGGCCCATCAGGCCTGCCGGATCCCGGGGGCGCGGCACTCGGCATG
>JBDKIR010000162.1:0-5739 GCA_039797035.1 Pseudomonadota bacterium
GCCTTCAGCATCCAAAGCCCAACCTTCGGGGATGGCGCGGCCTTCCTTGGCCGCAACCATGATCTTGCCGCGCGCCACTTCCGACAGCGCCATGTCGATCACGAGCGGCGGTGCATTGTGGCGCGGAAAGGCGGCGGCGATGGGGTTGGTGCCCATCAAGGGTCGGCGGCCGCCAGGGACGGGCATGGCGGCGGGGGAATTGGTGAAAGCCAGCGCGACCAGCCCCTGTTCCGCCAGCCGCCGGACCGGCAGGCCCATGGCGCCGGAATGGTGGCTATTGGTGATGCCAACAAAAGCGATGCCATGCCCACGCGCGCGCCAGGCAGCTTCCTGTTCCGCCAAGCCAAGCGCCGCGTAAGCCAAGCCATGCCCGGCATCAATCAGCGCAGCACCGCCGCGTTCATTGATGATGCGCGGCACGGCCTTGCCATCAGCACGACCATTGCGGAGGAAGGCTGAATATTGCGCAACACGCGACAAACCATGCCCTGCCTGCCCCGCTGCTTCAGCCGCAACCAGGGCGGCGGCCGTGCGCGCCGCCATGTCATGCCCTGCGCCCGAGGCTACCAGGGCAGCCACGACCAGTTTTTCTGCTTCAGTGAGTGAAATACGCATCAATCTGCCTTCAGCTTCGCGTCCTGGACCAAGCGGGCCCAGCGATCTGTTTCCTGGCTGATATAGGCGCTGCTGCGCGCCCTGTCCCAGGCTTCCACCGTAAATCCGCCTTCTCGTGCGCGGCGGGAGACCTCCGTATCGCGGATGGCGGTCAGGGTATCGGCCTCCAGCTTGGCCAGTATGGGGCCGGGTACCGCCGCATTGGTCATCATCGCGGTCCAATTCGTCATTTCAAGTTCAGCCGAGCCTGCTTCGCGCACCGTGGGTACATCTGGCACCAGCGGATGGCGCGCGGCAGAGGTGATGGCAAGCGGGCGCAGCCGCCCGCCTTGGATCTGCGCGATGCATTCCGGCAGGTTGGAGACCATGAAATCCAGATTGCCCGCTGCCAGATCGGTCACCGAAGGCGCTCCGCCACGGTAAGGGACATGGGTGATACGATCCCCCGCACCAGACACACGCCGGACCAATTCCAGCCCGAGATGCGGCGGAGAACCGCTGCCCGATGACCCGGCGTTCAAATTCCGTTCCCGCGCCTGGGTCAGCAGATCGGCCAGGCTGCGCGCTGGATTACGTTCCGCATTCACGACAACAACAAGGGGCAGGGACCCCAAGACGGATATCGCCGTCAAATCCTGCCGGAAATTGAAGGGGGCATTGGGAAAGAGCGAGGCGTTCACCGTATGCGTCATGGTGATGGCCAGAAGCGTATAGCCATCGGCCGGGCTTTTCGCTGCCGCATCGGCACCGATCAGGGCATTTCCGCCGGCGCGGTTTTCAATGATCACGGGCTTGGCCCAGATATCGGCCAGCTTCTGCGCCACCAGGCGCGCCATGATATCGGTCAGACCGCCTGGCGGGAAAGGCACGATGTAGCGCACTGGACGGTCCGGATAAGCGGTCTGGGCCTTCGCCCGGCCGATCAGGGCGGCGGTGGGCAGGGCGGCGAGCACTGCACGGCGGGTAGGACGCATGAATCCTCCAATTTTTTGCGGGCCGGCTGCGCGACCCTGAAGGGGAGCGTAGCCCAAGGCGCCCCGCTGCCCTATAGATTTTGCTTCTTGAGACTGCATCCGGGGGGAAGCCGCGTGACACCTGTCGAGAAAATCCGCGAATGGCATGAAGAACTGACCGCCTGGCGGCGGGATTTCCACGCCCATCCTGAGTTGGGGTTTGAGGAAGTACGCACCAGCGCGCTGGTGGCTGAACGCCTTGCTTCCTGGGGGATCGAGGTGCATCGCGGCATTGGCAAGACCGGTGTGGTCGGTGTGCTGCGTAACGGGAACGGCCAGGGGCGGCTTGGGCTACGTGCCGATATGGATGCGCTGCCCATGCCGGAAGCCAATGGCTTCGCCCATAAATCGGGCATCGAGGGCAAGATGCATGGCTGCGGGCATGATGGGCATACCACCATGCTGCTTGCGACCGCACGCTACTTGGCCGAAACGCGCAATTTCGATGGCACCGTGCATTTCATTTTCCAGCCGGCGGAAGAAGGCCTTGGCGGGGCGCAAGCCATGCTGGCGGATAGTCTGTTTGATCGTTTCCCCTGCGATACTGTCTATGGGTTGCATAACCGGCCCGGCCTGCCCGTTGGGCAATTCGCGATCCGCCCCGGCCCGATCATGGCCGGCGCGATATTTTTCGACATCCTAGTGCAGGGCAAGGGTGGCCATGGTGCGCGCCCGGAACAGACGATTGATCCCGTGGTGGTGGGCGCGCAGATCGTGACCGCCCTGCAAAGCGTGGTGGCGCGCAATGTGCCAGCCTTGGATAGTGCGGTGCTGAGCGTCACGGGCTTCAACGCCGGCCAAGCCTATAATGTGATCCCGGATCAGGTGACGCTGAAGGGCACGGTACGCGCCTTCAAGGTGGAAATGATGCGCCTGGTGGAAGAGCGTATGCGCGCCGTGGTGCAGGGCACGGCAGCGGCCTTTGGTGCCTCGGCTGAAATCACCTTTCAGGAAATCGCTGCCCCCACCATCAATGCGCCGGAGGAAGCGACCGCGCTTGCCGATGCGGCAGCGTCCTTGGTTGGTGAAGCGGCGGTGGAACGCAATCGTACCCCGGTGATGGGCAGTGAGGATTTCGCCTATATGCTGCTGCAACGCCCGGGCGCCTATATCCATGTTGGCAATGGTACCGGCGATGCAGGCGGCTGCGACGTGCATAACCCGCATTATGACTTCAATGACGCGGCCATTCCTTATGGCGGCGGCGTGATGGCCGCGCTGGTGGAACAGAAGCTGCCGCGGGTGAAGTGATCGGTTCTGCGCGATGACCGGCCCCTCACAGGGCGTTGAGGCCCTGCTGCGCCGCGCCCTGGCCAAGCCGGGCCCGCTTTCGGTGGCTGATCTGGAAGCGATCCTGCGCGTCTTGGGCAAGTGGCGCCACCAGCTGTTGTCCAATACCATCATTGCGCGGGATGGTGCGGTGGTGCGCAGCGGACCCTTTGCCGGCATGCGGCTTGGTCAGCATAGCGCCGAAGGCTGCCACGCGCCGAAACTGCTTGGATGTTATGAGCAGGCGCTCCATCCGCATCTTGAACGTTTCATTGCGCGTGGTTTTGCGACAGTGCTGAATATCGGCTGCGCGGAAGGCTATTACGCCATTGGCCTTGCGCGCCGCATGCCCGGCGCAAAAATCTTCGCCCATGATTTGAATGAAGGCGCGCAGCAAGCCTGCCGCGTTCTGGCGGAAGCGAATGGTGTGGCGGACCGCATCACGATTGGCGGCCTGGTGCGCGGTGAGGATTTCGCGCGCTTTGCGGAGCATGATTGCTTGGTGCTGGTGGATATTGAAGGTGGCGAGGAAGCCTTGCTGGACCCCGTTGCCTATCCAGCCCTGCGGCAAATGACCCTGATTGTCGAATGCCACGAAGAACGCCGCCGTGGCATGACAGAATTGATCGCCGAGCGTTTTCGGCCGAGCCATCAAGTGACCCGGCTGGAACAATCCTTCAGCCAAGCCGAATTACCGGCCTGGCTGCAGGGGCTTGGGCATCTCGATCAGCTTTTGGCGGTTTGGGAATGGCGCATGGCCCCCACCCCATGGTTGGTGCTGGAACCGCGCCCCGTTTGATCGCGCCTGGTGCGTTTAATGCATCAGCGCAACTAATGCACCAGCGCAACCCCCATGCCGTGCTGGAAAATGGCTGCCGCGCCAAGCGCAAAATCCGGGGCGGCACCAATCTGCGTGCCATCGGCCGCGTGGATCGCGACGGCGCGCTGATTATTCACCATCACCGGGCGCATATAGGCGATGCGGTTCGCCCCAAACTTCGCCCAATCGAGTGGCGATAGCTTCCGCAAATCCTGGGCCGTCAGGATGATTTCCTGCTGGGCTTTGGTTTCGGTTTCAAATTCTTCCTGGTCATTCATTGTTTTGTCCTCTGGCGGGACCCGAAGGCTCTCGCCATCAAGCCGTCCCATTCTGGGCCCGGCGGGGTTGCGCCTTCAGGCGCGCTCAGGGCGCCCTTCCACAATAGTGGCGGCACCGTTGGTTTTGGTGTCAATGCGGATGGTCTTGACGCGCACTTCCGGCAGCGGCCGCTTCAATTCCACATGCAGCAGGCCGTTATCGAGCCAAGCACCTTCAACATCGATGCCTTCCGCCAGCACAAAGGCGCGCTGGAATTGGCGGGCGGCGATGCCACGATGCAGGAAGATCCGGCCTTCCGAATCATCCTTCTGGCGGCCGCGGATCACCAATTGATTGTCTTCCTGGGTGATCTGCAAATCATCCATGGAAAATCCCGCAACCGCGAGGGTGATGCGCAGCCGGTTCTCACCAATCTGCTCGATATTATAGGGGGGGTAGCCATCGGCATTCTTCCCAACCCGGTCGAGCATCTGTTCCAGATGATCGAAGCCAAGAAACAAGGGCGAGCCGAAAAGCGAAGGTCTGGACATAAAAGGCCTCCTCATCCGAGAGCGAAGCGTAAGAAGGGGCCCGAAGCGCCCCGTGACACCCTATTTTGGCTTTCGCTTCTGGCGTTGCAAGGGGGGGCGTGGGGGGCTAAACCCCGCGCCTTGCCATGACCGAAACCGAAACCCTCCCCATTCTACTCGTCCCCGATAAAAGGCTGCGCCTGAAGGCCCGCCCCGTGGGGAATGCTGATGCGGATCTTGTGCGTGCGCTCGCGCCCAAAATGCTGGCCACCATGTATGCCGCGCCCGGGATTGGCTTGGCGGGCCCGCAGATTGGTGAGGGGCTTCGGCTGGTGGTGATTGACATCCAGCCCAAGGACAAGCCCGAGCCCCTGGTGCTGGTGAACCCGGAAATCATCGCCGAAAGCGCGGAATTGGCGGTACGCGAAGAAGGCTGCCTGTCGCTCCCCGGCCAATATGCCGATGTGACGCGCCCCGCCCGCGTGAAGGTTCGCTATTTGGACCTGACGGGTGCGAAGCGGGAGATAGAGGGCGAAGGCCTGCTTTCCGCCTGCCTGCAGCATGAAATCGACCATCTGGACGGCGTTTTGTTCGTGGACCATTTGTCTGCGCTCAAGCGCAATATGATCCTGCGCAAGCTCGCCAAGGATCTGAAATCCCAGCAGCGCGGGTGAGCAGCCAAACGCGCCCTTTACGCTTGGCCTTCATGGGCAGCCCGGATTTTTCGGTGCCGGCGCTGCGGGCGCTGCATGCGGCGGGGCATGAGATTGCCGCGGTTTATTGCCAGCCGCCGAAACCCGCCGGGCGCGGGCAGAAGGAAACGCCCTGCCCGGTGCATCGCGCTGCCTTGGAACTGGGCCTGCCGGTGCGCCACCCTGCGCGGCTGAAACGAGATGAGGCCGAACACGCGGCCTTCGCCGCGCTTGATCTGGATGTGGCGGTGGTTGCGGCCTATGGCCTGATTCTGCCGAAAGCCATGCTGGATGCGCCACGGCGCGGCTGCCTCAATATCCATGCATCCCTGCTGCCGCGCTGGCGCGGGGCGGGGCCGATCCAGGCGGCGATTTTGGCCGGCGACGCTGAGACCGGCATCACCATCATGCGCATGGAAGAAGGGCTGGATACGGGGCCGATGCTGCTTGCGGAAGCGGTGCCGATCACGCCTGCCACCACCACGCCCGCATTGCATGATGCGCTGGCCGCGCTTGGCGCCCGGCTGATCCTGCGCGCGGTG
>JBDKIR010000163.1:0-7483 GCA_039797035.1 Pseudomonadota bacterium
CGAACCCATCCCCCGCCCCGCCCTTGCTGAAATCCCCGGCTCGCTGATCCGCGAGGTCTCCGAAGTCGGGCGATATATGCAAGATGTGATTCCGCTTTGGTTCGGGGAACCGGATACCGTCACGCCGGATTTCGTGCGTGAGGCAGCGAAGCTCGCGCTGGATGAAGGCAAGACCTTCTACGCGCCCAATCCGGGCATTCCGCCGCTCCGCGAAGCCATCGCAGCCTATCTTCAGCGCAATAATCGTAACGTCGGTGCGGCGCGCGTCGCGGTCACGGCATCGGGTGTCAATGCGCTGATGCTGGTGGCGCAGGCGCTGCTTTCGCCCGGTGATCGCGTGGTCATCCCTGCCCCCGCCTGGCCCAATATGGATGGCATTGCCCGCGTGATGGGCGCGGAAGTGGCGGATATGCCGCTCCGCCTCATGAACGGTATCTGGCGCGCGGATTTGGATGAATTGCTGGCGGCCATCACGCCCCAAACCAAGCTCCTGTTCCTCAACAGCCCCGGCAATCCCACAGGCTGGACGCTGACCGCCGATGAACAGCGCGCCATTCTGGCCAAATGCCGCCAGACCGGCACCTGGATCCTTTCCGATGATGTCTATGAAAGGCTCTATTTCGCCGGCGATGCCGCGCCTTCCTTCCTTGAAATCGCCGATGAGCAGGACCGCGTGGTTTCGGTCAACTCCTTCTCCAAATCCTGGGCCATGACCGGCTGGCGCTTGGGCTGGATTGTCGCACCCCCAGCGCTGATGGATGCCATCGGCAAGCTCAATGAATTCAATATGTCATCCGCCCCCACCTTCATCCAGCATGCCGGCGTGGTGGCGCTGAACAAGGGTGATGCCTTCATCGCGGAAACCCGTGCGCGCTACCTGAAGGCGCGCGATATCGCCCATGCCGCGCTTTCCGCCGTGCCGGGCATTACCGCGCCACGCCCGGATGGCGCGATGTACCTATTCCTGAAGGTGGAAGGCTGCACGGATAGTCTCGCGCTCGCGAAATCCTTGCTGCATTCGGCACGGGTCGGCATCGCACCAGGGGCCGCCTTTGGCGCCGGCGGGGAAGGCCATTTGCGGCTTTGCTTCGCGCAAAGTGAGGCACGCATCCGCGAAGCGAGCGGACGGCTGGCAGAGGCTCTCAGCAAGCGCTGATATGCGCTACCGGCGCAATTCGCCCGCGAATTCCAGGATTTCGCGGGAGCGCGTGACACGGCTACCCCAGCAGCGATCAAATTCCGCGATCAACTTGGCCAACGCAGATGAACCTGGCAGGGCTTCAACCGCGGCCAGATCCGGGAATTCATAAAAGGCGAAATGCAGCGAAGGGTCGGTCTTGCTCCAGCAGCGCCAGGCATGGGCAACGCCGAAGGCCGTCAGCGCATCGGGCAGATGTTCCGTTTCATACCATTTATCAAAGCCCGGCCGATCCGCCGGATCCGCCACAACGGCACGCACCATGAAATAGGCTTTCGGCATGGTCTGCTTCCTTATTGCATCGCGCCAATATCCTGGCGCGCCCTTGGCGTGAGAGCCTAAGCCCAAGCCCGTCATGCAGCCAAGCCCTTTGCCCCTTTCAGGAACGGGCCTTCACAAGATAGCATCTGGCCTTCAACGCCCGCCCGGGTGATTGGGGGAAATGCCATGGCCATCAAGAATATTCTCTACATCATGTGTGATCAGCTGCGCTTTGATCATCTGGGCTGTGCCGGCCATCCCTTCCTGAAGACCCCGAATATTGATCGGCTGGCGGCACGCGGCGTGCGCTTTGATCATGCCTATGTGCAATCGGGGATCTGCGGGCCATCGCGCATGTCCGCCTATACCGGGCGCTATGTCTCAACCCATGGGGCCACGCATAATCGGGTACCGCTTTCGGTTGGCGAAGTGACCCTGGGCTGGCATTTGCGCGAAGCGGGGCGGCGGCTGATGTTGGCAGGCAAGACGCATATGTTGCCGGATGCGCGCGGCATGAAGCGCCTGGCGCTTGATGGGCAGAATGAACTTGCCGTGCTGCTGCGGGAAGGCTGGTTTGATCTGATCGATCGGCATGATGGCCATCACGCTGAACCCGATAGCGCCTATGCCGATTGGCTGCGCGCGCAGGGGTACCAGTCCAAGGATCCCTGGACGGATTATGTGATTGCTGTGACCGATGAAAAAGGCAGAACGCAAAATGGCTGGAAGATGCGCCATGCCCGCCTGCCAGCACGGGTGCGCGAAGAACATAGTGAAACCGCCTATACCACGGATCGCGCCTTGGAATTCATCACTGCGCAGGGCAATGAGCCCTGGGTTTTGCATCTTTCCTATGTCAAGCCGCATTGGCCCTATATCGCGCCAGCACCTTATCATGCGTTGTATTCGCCGGAAGAATGCCTGCCAGTGCGGCGCCATGCGGCGGAACGCGATGCTAACGCGCATCCGGTGCTGCGCGAATTCATGCGCGAAGAAGTGGCGGAAAGCTTCCAGCAGGATGAATGCATCGCCACCGTCCGCCCCGCCTATCAGGGCTTGATCGCCCAGCTTGATCACCATCTGGGACGGCTTTGGGATGTTCTGGAAAAGCTCGGCCGCTTCGACGATACGCTGATCCTCTTCACCTCGGATCACGGCGATTATCTTGGCGATCATTGGCTTGGTGAGAAGGAATTATTCCATGATTGCATCCAGCGCGTGCCTTTCATCCTGTATGATCCCGACCCGGCGGCGGATGCCACACGCGGGCGGGTAGAAACGCGCTTTGTTGAAGCCATTGATGCCCTGCCCACCATGCTGGACGCTTTGGCGCTTGATCCCGCCGAACACCTTCTGGAAGGGCGTTCACTGCTTGCGTTGACACGCGGGCAGGACATTGTCTGGCGCGATGCGGTATTCAGCGAATTGGATTGGACCTTCCGCGGCGCCCGTCGCCGGCTTGGCCTGCCCACGGGCCAGCACCATGCCTGGATGGTGCGCACAACGCAGTGGAAATATGTCCATTGGACCGACGGGCTCCGCCCCATGCTCTTTGATCTCGCAAAAGACCCTGAAGAGTTTCACGATCTGGGCGCAGATCCCAGCTATGAAGCGGTACGAGAAAGCATGCGGGAACGTCTTCTGGCCTGGTTCACCGGCCTCAAACGCCGCACCACGCTGACCTGGGCAGAGGCTGAATTCCGTACCGATCGGCACAAATCCGCCGGCGTTTTCTACGGAGAATGGTAGTAGCATCGCGCGCGGCCGCAGGTTAGGCTTCCCCCAAATGGCCATCCCCAAAAGGCCCAGGCAGGAGGAATCGCCATGGCGATGTCACGTCGCGCCATGCTTGGCGCTGGTGCAACTGCATTACTCGCCGCGCCGGCAGTACAGGCGCAGGAAACTTTCCCGAACCGGCCCATCCGCATCGTGGTGCCTTACCCGCCCGGCGCGATCAATGACATGCTGGCGCGTTGGGTTGCGGATAAAATGCCTGAAATCCTGGGCCAGCCTGGCGTGGTGGAAAATCGCCCTGGTGCAGCGGGAAATATCGGCACCACGCATGTCGCGCGTTCAGCGCCCGATGGCTATACGATTGGTATCGGCAATACGCCGATCCTGGCGGTCAATCCCTTTGTCTATGCCAATATGGGCTATGACCCACGCACGGAAATCAGCCTGGTCAGCATCGCCGCGCGGCTGATGAATGTGCTGGTGGTCAATCCGAATAGCGGCCTGACGAGCCTGGCGCAGATACTTGAACGCGCCCGCGCCCAGCCGGGGCGCATGACCTTCGCAAGCTCTGGCAGCGGCAGCAGCCCTCATCTCGCGGGGGAATTGCTCAAGCACATGACCGGCGTTGACATTACCCATGTGCCCTTCCGGGGCGGCGCGGCATCGGGCACCGAAATCATCGCCGGGCGCATCGATATGCTGATTGATAATGTACCGAATTCCATCGGCCATATTCAGGGCGGGCAGATGCGCGCATTGGCCGTGACCGGCGCGCAACGTGATCCCGCCCTGCCCGATGTGCCCACATTCGCGGAAGCGGGCGTACCGGGTTTCGATATGTATCTCTGGTTCGGTTTCATCGCGCCACCCAATTTGCCACCGGCGGTGCTGGAAAGACTCTCAACCGGCATTCGGCGCATCGTCACTGAAACCGATGTGGCTGAAAAAATTCGCCGCCAAGGTGCCGAGGTTTGGTATCAGAACCCCGCTGGCATGCGCGCCGCGCTGGAAGCGGATATGGCGAAATGGTCGCCTGTGGTTCGCGCTGTTGGATTGAAGGTTGAATAAACGCTCCACCGCGCCGGAGATCTATCAAGGCGCGCCCAAAATGGGGAAATCATGCCATGTGCCGTTGGATCGCCTATGCCGGACCTGAAATCTATCTGGAAGATCTGTTGTTTCATCAGGAATATTCAATTGTTCGCCAAAGCCTGAATGCGCGGGAATCGGTTTTCACCACGAATGGCGATGGGTTTGGCGTTGCCTGGTACAGCAAGCGCACCGCGCCTGGCTTGTTCAAGGATATCCTGCCGGCCTGGAACGATACCAATCTGCGCTCACTCGCGGCGCAGATTCAAACCAGAATGTTCTTTGCCCATGTCCGCGCTTCCACCGGCACTGCGGTGACACGCACCAATTGCCATCCCTTTACCTGGAAGAATTGGGCCTTCATGCATAATGGCAAAATCGGTGACTGGCATCTCTGCCGCAAGGATATGGAAGCGCTGATCAGCCCGGAATTCTATCCGATGCGCCAAGGTACCACGGATAGTGAGGCATTGTTTCTTGTCGCCCTCAGCCTTGGCCTTGCGCAGGATCCCAAAAAAGCCATCCAGGATACGCTACGCCATGCGCTCCGCCTGATGGATCGGCACAAGGCGCAAGAACCTTTGCGCGTTTCACTCGCGGTCACAAATGGCGCGGAAATCTGGGCCTTTCGTTATTCAAGCGACCAGCAATCGCCAAGCCTTTACGCCGGGGCGCCAACCACCCGCGCGCTGGAACAGGGCGATCATCACATCCATACCATCGCGTCAGAACCGACCGATACAGACCCATCGCGATGGTTCAAGGTGGCGGAAGCGACTGGCCTGCATTGGACACCGAGCGCTTTGCAGGATTTCGCCATTGCGCTTTGAACCAGCCTTGGCGTAACGGACGCTTCAGGCAAAGCGCGCAGTGGCATCCGCAGGATCGGCCTTATCCTTTTTCGCCCTATGTTTCAGCGCGTCTTCGCGTGCTTCCAGCACCCTGCGCCGAAACCCGAAGGGATCCTTGATCAACAAGGCACCCGGTGTTTTGGAAACGCCGGTACCCGAAAAGGACAAGGCGCCTACATTCAATATTTTGCCGATCAGGTTCTGATTCACCAAGACACCTTCGACCCGTTCGATATTCAATTCACTGGCGTTGGTTGAAATCACGCCTGTTTTGTAGACAACGCGCTGATTGGTGACAGCAATTTCGGTGGTCTTGAGTTTTAGGAAATTCCAGATGGCCCACAGGTATATGGCGCAGGCGGCATAAATACCGAACAGATCAAACACCAGGATCAACGGGATGGTCGCCAAGATGGCGCTGGTCACACCCAAATAGGCGACCCAATGCGCCCCAGCGCCTTGAATCAGTATTTCAGATGGTCCTAGGGTTTTGAGCGTGTATGACATGACCGACTATTCATTTATATTTAGTTCAGGAAAATAATCAATGTAATTGTCGTTTTTATACTTGGCCCAATACCCACATTTGATAGGCTAGCCGCCACATCAAAATCCATGCGCGGCGGCAAGCCTGCCCGGTTGGCCAGGAGGAAGACCTCAATGAGCGATATCAGCGGTGACGCCTTCGGCCAGGGGTCAAAATTATCCTTCAGTTTCGGGCCGCGTCCGGCGGAGCGCAAAAAACACAAGCCGGTCCTGTGGTATGCCGCTGATCTTGGCGGCGCGGCGCAGGATATCACCGTCACGCCCGATACGCGGGATCAACTGATGCCGAGCCTCGCCGCCGGTGCGGCCTTTACGGTGCCTAACCTTCTGGGTCAGCAGCCGCAATTTCTGCACATCACCCTGAAGCCACAGACCTTGAAGGATTTCAGCCCAGCCGCCGTGGCAGCGGCCATTCCTACCCTCGCCACGGGGCTGGAATTGCGTCGCCGCGCCGCCAATGGCGAAACACGCGAAGCCCTGCGTGCAGATTTCGCCAGCCTCGACCATTTATTGGCGGAAGTCGCCGCCGCCAGCGCTTCCAAGAGCCGATCGGAAAAAGCCAAGGAAGCGGATCTGGACCGGCTTTTCGCCATGCTCGATACCGGAGAGGAACAGGCGGGTGGCCCCGGGGGCGGCGCTGATGGCGTGGACCGGCTTTTGGCGCGCCAGATTGCCCTGATTTGCGAAGCCCCAGAACTGCGCCGGCTTGAAGCAGCCTGGCGGAGCCTGTCCCTCATGCTGGCGGCCTGTGATTCCCGTTCCGGCATTGTGTTGCGCATTATCGCCGCGCCGGCAGAAAGCCTGGCTGACCAATTGCTGGCGGCCTTGGCCACCAGCCCCGCCGATGGGCAAGCTTCCCCCGATGCCATCATTTTCGCTGAAGCGTTGGACCCAAGGGGCCAGGGGCGGGAGACCCTTGGCGCACTTTGCGGCGGTGCCGCGGATGCTTCGGTGCCGATCATTGTCGATGCGCCAGCGGAGTTGCTGGGCCGCCCGATGAGTGACATCGCCACCATGGATGACCCCGGCGCGCTTTTGGCCGGGGCGGGTTGGGAAGCCTGGGCTGGGCTGCGGCAGCAGGAAGAAGCACGCTGGCTCGGCTATGCCTGGAACCGCCCATGGCTGCGTGAAGCCCATGACCTGACGCAGGATCGCACGCTGCGCATGGCGCCCGGCACCAATAGCCTTGGCGCACCGCTGGCCGGCTCGGCCGCGGCGGTGATTGGCGCGCTGATTGCGGCAAGCCTGGTGCGCTGCGGTTGGCCGAGTGAAATCCTGGTGGGTGATGGCGCGGAAATCGCCGGCCCCGCCGTGGTTGAACGCAGCTTGTTTGGCGGGCGGCGCGCCGCATTGCCGGTAGAAACCGCGCTGAACACGGATCAGTTGAAAAGCCTGGCGGATGCGGGCCTGATTGCCCTTGCAGGCAGGCCGGACCGCGATGGCATTTTCCTGCCCGTGGCGCAAAGCGTGAAACGCGCCGGACAGATTGGTGGTGATTCGCAATTGGCCCGGCATTTCGCCAGCCTGCCTTATGGCTTGGCGGCGGGTCGTGTCGCGCGGGCTGTCTTGCAACAGCATGAAGTCTTCTCAAAGGCAGAAGACCCGGCGGAAACACTGGGCGCCAGCCTGGCGATCATGATGGAAGATACCGGGCCCGGCGCCGAGGTAGAAACCGCGATCGAAACCGATGCCGATGATCCCGATCAGCGCCTGATCACCTTGCATCTGGTTTTCGGCCGCAATGTGCTGAAGGGCGCGAGCCTCGACATGGCGTTGCCCTTGGCGTGACGCCATACCAGATAAC
>JBDKIR010000164.1:0-8922 GCA_039797035.1 Pseudomonadota bacterium
CACGCCACCTTGCGGGGTATTGCTCAGCCGACCAGCTCCTCAAGCACCATGCGGTAGAGTGCGGCAAGGTCGCGGAGTTCATCGATGGGCGCGCATTCATCCACCTTGTGCATGGTCGCACCCACCGCACCCAATTCGGCCACGGGGCAATAGCGCGTGATGAAACGCGCATCAGATGTGCCGCCGCCCGTATCAAGCTTCGCTTGCGCGCCCGTTGCGCGTTCAATGGCGCGTTGCAGCCCGGCAACGAATGGCCCCGGTTCGGTCAGGAAGCTTTCGCCGGAAACCGTGACCTTCAGATCATGGTTGGGCACTTCCTCATTCAGGATGGCCTGGATACGCGCGGTCAGCCCGCTGCTGCGATGCAGATCATTGAAGCGGATATTCAAAAACGCCTTGGCCGCCGCCGGAATGACGTTGGAAGCACTATTGCCGACATCAAAGCCCGTGACTTGCAGCGTGCTTGGCTGGAACCAATCACTGCCATTATCCAAAGGCTCGGCCGTCAGGCGATTAAGCGCGCGCATCAGCCGATGGATGGGGTTATCGGCGCGTTCCGGATAGGCGGAATGGCCCTGAATGCCATGCGCCGTAATATGCGCGGTCATGGAACCACGCCGGCCGATTTTCAGCGTATCGCCAAGCGTGACCTTAGAGGTCGGCTCACCGACCAGTGCCATATCAGGGATCTGGTCATTGGCCGCCATCCATTCCAGCACCTTGGCGGTGCCATTGATGGAAGGCCCTTCCTCATCGCCTGTAATCAGCAGGCTGATACTGCCTTGATGGTCTGGCCGCAGCGCGAGGAAATCAGTCAGCCCCGCAATAAAGGCCGCGATGCTGCCCTTCATATCGCAGGCGCCGCGGCCATAGATCATGCCATTGGCGATTTCCGCCCCGAAGGGATCATGCTTCCAACCGGCGCGATCCCCAACCGGCACCACATCCGTATGCCCCGCATAACAGAAATGCGGGCCATGCCGTCCGCGGCGGGCGAATAGATTATCCACCTCCGCGAATTTCAGCCGCGTGCAGGTGAAGCCGAGCGGCACCAAGGCCGCTTCCAGCACGCCAAGCGCGCCACCTTCTTCCGGTGTGACGGAAGGGCAGCGGATCAGCGCTTGCAGCAGGGGAAGCGGATCAGTCACGCAGCAATTCGTTGATGGCGGTTTTCGCACGCGTCTGCGCATCCACGCGCTTCACGATCACGGCGCAATAAAGCGAAGGCCCAGGCGAGCCATCCGGCAACGGCTTGCCCGGCAAGGAACCCGGCACCACCACGGAATAGGAAGGCACGCGGCCCATGAAGATCTCGCCCGTATTGCGGTCAATGATCTTGGTGGTGGCGCTGATGAAAACACCCATGGAAAGCACGCAGCCGCGCTCAACAATCACACCTTCCACCACTTCGGACCGCGCGCCGATGAAGCAATCATCTTCGATCACGACAGGGTTGGCTTGCAGCGGCTCCAACACGCCGCCAATGCCAACGCCGCCCGAAAGATGCACATTCTTGCCAATTTGGGCGCAGGAACCGACAGTGGCCCAGGTATCCACCATGGTGTTTTCCTCAACGCGTGCGCCAAGGTTCACGAAGGATGGCATCAGCACGACATTGCGCGCGATATAGGCGGAACGGCGCACCACCGCGCCCGGCACCACACGGAAACCCGCTTCACGGAAGCGATTCTCGCCCCAGCCTTCGAATTTCAGCGGCACCTTGTCATAGGCGCCGGTCGAAATATCCATCGGTGCGGAATCGGCCAGGCGGAAGGACATCAACACCGCCTGCTTCAACCATTGATTGACCTTCCAGCCACCATTCCCATCGGGTTCGGCCACACGGGCCTGGCCGGAATCGAGCATTTCCAGCGCTTCTTCAACCGATGCGCGATCCGCACCTGTGGTCGCGGGGGAAAGCTGGTCGCGGCGGGCCCAAAGCGCTTCGATGCGGGCCTGAAGGGCGGTCAAGTTCATGGGGTGGGATCCTCCGGCAAAGTTGCCTTTCCTTGCGGCGGGGCGGGGGCGCTGTCAACGGCGGGCGGTAACCGAATATTCAGCCGCTTCGACAATGATGCCGGCATGCAGCCGCCAACCGCCATTCTGACCCTATTGCCCCCAGGCCGGGCACGGGTTGCGTCCGCAGAATGGGCCGAAAGCGTCACGCTTGGTAAGCGCTGCGGCAGGGGCGCAGCATGAGCGCCTCCCTTGAAGGGCTGATGCGCCTGGCGCGGGAGGGGGATTTCCCTACCCGGCTGATGATTGGGCGCAATGCGACAACCCCGGCCGAAGTTCTTTTCGCGCTCGCCAAGGATGCCGAGGCAGAGATCCGCGCCAGCGTCGCGGCCAATCCGCGTGCGCCGTTCAGCGTGCTGCACCTGCTGGTGGCGGATGAAAGCCCCGTGGTCCGAGAGGCTTTGGCGAACCGCATCGCCATTTTGGTGCCGGGCCTGACCGGTTCCACCCATGATCGTCTGACCAGCCTGGTGGAACCCATTTTATTGCGCCTGGTCGAAGATACGGTGCTGGCGGTGCGCAGCATCATCGCCAATGCGGTGAAGACGCTGCCCAATATCTGCCGGCCCGCCGTGCTGCGTTTGGCCATGGATGTGGAATTGCAGGTGGCGGAACCGGTCATACGGCATTCACCCATTCTGACCGAAGATGATCTGCTCAATCTGATCGCCGCACCGCCATCACCCATTACGGTACTGGCCATTGCGCGGCGGCCAGGCATCTCCGCGGCCATCTCTGCGGCACTGATTGCCGATGGTGATGCCGCGGTCGTCGCCGCATTGCTTGATAATGCAACAGCGGAATTGCGTGACCTGTCGCAGGCAGCCTTGATTCTGCGCAGCCGTGAGCGTCATGAATGGCTGGCCAAGCTGGTGCAGCGCCCCGACCTCAGCGCCGAATCAATCCTGAAACTGGTCCAGGTGGTGATCGAAGTGATGCTGCAACCGCTGCTGCAGCGCGATGGGCTGAAGGATCAAGCCATGTTCAGCATCAAGCAGAGCATTGCGGACCGGATCGGCCTACCGATGCCATCTCCGCCAAGGGGCCTCGCCGCCAAGGGGATTGATCCCTTGACGCGTGGCTTTCCCGCCAAATCCATGGTCTGGCCGAGTGATTTGGCGGTGCGTCAGCGCTAAACGCTTCAGGCGCGGATCAGAGTCCCCGCCCCGGCATTGGTGAACAGCTCGCGCAACACCGCATGCGGCACGCGGCCATCCAGGATGACCGCACCCTTCACGCCCTTTTCCACCGCATAGATGCAGGTTTCCACCTTCGGGATCATGCCGCCGGAAATCCAGCCATCGGCAATACCCTTTTTCACCTCGGCCACCGTCATTTCCGGGATCAGATTGCCATCGGGCCCCAATACGCCCCGCACATCCGTCAGCATCAGCATGCGTTCGGCGGATAGGGCGCCCGCGATGGCACCGGCCACCGTATCGGCATTGATGTTATAGGTCTGGCCATCGGCGCCAGCGCCAACAGGGGCCACCACCGGCACGATATCGGCCCCAATCAGCAGGCGCAGCACGCGCGGGTCGATGCTTTCGGGCTCGCCGACAAAGCCCAGATCGAGCACTTTTTCGATATTGCTGTCGGGGTCACGATAGGTCCGTGTCAGCTTGCGGGCCCGCACCAGGCCGCCATCCTTGCCGGATATCCCAACCGCCATGACACCGGCGCGGGTAATGGCTTCCGCCACCTGCTTATTCACCGGGCCGGCGAGGACCATTTCCACCACATCCAGCATGGCGGCATCGGTCACACGCAGACCCTGTACGAAGGTGGATTTCACATCCAGCCGCTTCAGCATGGCGTTGATTTGCGGGCCACCGCCATGCACCACCACAGGGTTCACGCCCACCTGTTCCAGCAGGGCGATATCGCGGCCGAAGCGCAGCGCGGTTTCTTCTTCGCCCATGGCGTGGCCGCCATATTTCACCACCACGATCTGATCATCGTAGCGCTTCAGGAAGGGCAGGGCCCCTGCCAGGATTTCCATCTGTTCCTGGGCGTCGTCGGTCATGGAAAGCGTTCCTGTATTTTGCCTTGGCGTGTAGGGGGCGGCGGCGGGCAGGGTCAAGATGGCGCCGGGTGGGAGGCTTTTTTCTCCCAACCACGGGCGGCCTGCTGCCAATAGGTCAGGTTATGTCCCGCCGCCTTGCCTGCGGCCCATCTGCCGCGGGCGGCGGCGACAGCGGCTTCATCGGCACCATCAAACAAATCCAGCACGCGATCAAAATGGCTCAAATCAGCGCTTGTCGCGCCATCCACCAGTACCAGGAAGCGTGCTCCATTGGGGGGCGGCGCTTCCTGGGTGGTGATCAAAAGCGGTTGCAGCGCATCATACTCGCCGCCTGCCAGGCCATGCGGTAGCCAAGCGGGGTCACCGGGGAGCCAAAGGGCAGCGTCAAGCTCCTTGGCCCTTTCGGCATCCGCGCAAAGGATCATGGCGCGGCCACCTGAATCGAGCACACGCCCCAGCAGCTTCGGCAGGGCTTCCTGAAGTTTGCTCCGTGTCAGGTGATAAAAGCCGATTTCCGCCATGGCGCAGCCTTAAGGCGCTTCCTCAAAACGGGTTTCCACCAGCCTATCCAGCAATCGTGCCCCGAAGCCGCTTGGTCCTTTGGGGCCGATGGGGCAGGCTTCTTCGCGCGTTTCCATGCCGGCGATATCCAGATGCGCCCAGGGGGTATTGCCCACAAATTCACGCAGGAAAGCAGCGGCGTGGCAGGCATCGGCCAGGAAGCGCCCGCCCCAGGCCCCGCTACCGGCGGGCGCGCATTGGCGGAGATCAGCGATATCGCTGTTGAGAACCTCACGATGCTCATCATCAATCGGCATGGGCCAAAGCGGTTCCCCCACCGCTTCGCCAGCCGCCGCCAGCGCGGCTTGCAGGGGGGCATCATTGCCAAACATGCCAGCGCGATGATGGCCAAGCGCGGTCACGATACTGCCGGTCAATGTCGCCAGATTGATCATGGCGCGTGGCCGAAAACGCGCCGCCGCATAGGCCAGCGCATCCGCCAGCACCAGGCGCCCTTCGGCATCCGTATCCAGTACTTCAATCGTCTTGCCGCTATAGGTGCGGAGGATATCACCCGGACGATAGGAAGCAGCGCCAATGGCGTTTTCCGCCAAGGCCAGAACCGCGATGGCGGGGGCGGGTGAATTGCGCGCGGCAAGCGCCATCATGGCGCCCACGGCCGCCGCGGCGCCGGCCATATCGGCGCGCATATCCTCCATCCCCGCAGCGGGTTTGATCGAAATGCCGCCGGTATCGAAGCATATGCCCTTGCCGATGAAAGCCACAGGATCAGCAGCCAAGCGGCCACGCCAGCGCAGCACTGCCAAGCGTGGACCATGTTCGGCGCCGCCGCCGACGGCCTGCAAGGCGCCCATGCCAAGATTTTGCAGACGTTTGCCGGCCAGAATATCGACCTCGAGCCCAAGCGCGGTCAGTTCACGCAGCCTTGCGGCAAAGCTTGCGGGGTTCAGCCGATTGGCCGGTTCCACCACCAAATCGCGCGCAAAAAGGCAGCCCCGCACACTGGCTTCGGCACGCCGCCAGGCTGGGCGAACCAATGCCGTATCAGCAACCGCCAGCGTGACGCGCAAGGGCAGAGCATTCTTGTCCTTGCTCGCATCACGCAGTTCATCAAAGTGCCAGCTGCGCAACGCGGCGCCTGCGGCGAAGGCTGCGGCGTATTCTGGTGCCGCATTCCCCGCGAGCAGCACCGCGCGATGGCGCCCCGCTGCTGCCGCCATGCCCGCGCCACCGGCGGCTTCCCAATCCGTGATGCTGCGGCCCGCGCCAATTCCGGCAAGAATGCTGAAGCCGTTGGTACCCGGCAGGGATAAGGCTTCCCCAGCCTTGCCGGTGAATTTGGCGGCCGCCGCCGCAGCGGCCAATTGCGGGTGATCAGGTGTCTCACCCTCACGGATTGGCAGGATCAGCGCGCTCGCAGGGCCTTGCGCGGCATGGCGGCGCAAGGCCTCAGCCTGATCACGCAGATGCAACTTTACCATCAGGCAAAACTCATCCCGAAGCTTGCGTCATCAGCCTTCGTAATGATCCGCCACCATGCGATCCAGCATGCGCACGCCATAGGCACTCGCGCCCTTCGGCACCGTCGGCGCATCCTTGGAAGTCCAGGCGGTACCCGCGATATCCAGATGCACCCAAGGCTTGCCATTGACGAAGCGCTGGATGAATTGCGCGGCGGTGATGGAACCACCCGGCCGGCCGCCGACATTCTTCATATCGGCAATGTCGGATTTGAGTTGCTTGTCATAGGCATCGCCCAGCGGCATGCGCCAGGCTTTCTCACCCACCGCGCTGCCCGCTTCCTTCACATGGGTCGCGAGCGTGTCGTCATTGCTGAAAAGCCCGGCGCGTTCATGACCAAGCGCGATGATGATGGCACCCGTCAGTGTTGCCAGATCGACCATGAAGCGCGGATCATATTTTTCCTGGCAATACCACATCACATCGGCCAGCACTAAACGGCCTTCCGCATCGGTATTGATCACTTCGATTGTCTGGCCGGAATAGGATTTCACCACATCGCCCGGGCGCTGCGCGGTGGCGGATGGCATGTTTTCAACCAGGCCCACCATGCCGATTACATCCGCCTTGGCCTTGCGGCCTGCGAGTGCCGCCATCAGCCCGATCACCGTGCCCGCACCGGCCATATCCCATTTCATGTCTTCCATCCCGCCCGCCGGCTTGATGGAAATGCCGCCCGTGTCAAAGGTCACACCCTTGCCAATGAAAGCGAGCGGCTTTTGCTTCTTGCCTTTGGGCGCGCCCATCCATTTCATCGTCACCATGCGCGGTTCCTGCGCACTGCCCTGCGCCACACCCAAAAGCGCCCCAAAGCCCAGGCGCTTCATTTCACGCGGGCCCATGATTTCCACTTGCACGCCCAGTTTTTCGAGCACCTTGCAGCGTTCCGCCATTTCAGCAGGCGTCAGCACATTAGGTGGTTCGGACACCAGATCGCGTGTCAGGAAAACGCCATCCACAATCGCCTGCATCGGCGCGAAGGCGGCCTTGGCTTTGGTGGGTTCCGCCGCCGCGACCGAGATACCCTCCAGCTTCGGTTTGTCTTCTTCCTTTTCCGTGGTGCGGTAGCGATCGAAGCGATAGCTACGCAACTGCGCGCCCATGGCGCAGCTAGCGGCAAGCGACGCCGTCAGACCATCTGCGGCGAAAGTGGCGTTGCGTTCCTGCTGCACGGCAACCAATGCAGTGCCGCCGGCGGCTTCGGCGCCCTGGGCATCCAGCGCATCCGCCTTGCCAAGCCCGATGGCCACAATTTTCGCAAGGCCGGCGCCTGGCGCCCAAAGCGTGCAGGATTGGCCCTTGGTGCCCTTGAACTTTGCCGCTTCCAACCCGCGCGACACCGCGCCGCTGGTCGCTTCCTCGGCCGCTTTGGCCAGGCCCGAAAGTGCCGCGCCTTCCGCCAGTAGCAGGACCAGGGCGCCGCTGCGCGGCAGGCTGGGCTTCACGAAGGTGATATCGGGCATGGTGGCTCCTTGAGCGAAACAATCTATTTGGCACCTTAACAGAGGCGCGCCCCCCAAAACAGGGCTTGCGGCGCGGCGCCCGTGCCGCCAAAGCAGGGGCATGAAAGATGATGCGCTGCTGGTGCTTGCCAGTGACCTCGTGGCCAAGGCGGCTGCGGCCATTATGGCGATCAAATCCGCGGGCTTCGCCGTGGAGCGGAAATCCGACCATTCCCCGGTGACCGAGGCTGACCGCATCGCCGAAGCGCTAATTGTGGAAGGGCTGCGCGCCGCGACCCCGGATATTCCCGTGATTGCCGAAGAAGAAGTCGCCGCCGGCACCGCGCCTGCCCATGCCGAGCGTTTCTGGCTGGTGGACCCCTTGGACGGCACGCGGGAATTCGCCGCCGGGCGCGATAATTTCGCGGTGAATATCGGCCTGGTGGAAGCCGGGCGCGCGGTTCTGGGCGCGGTGGCGCTGCCGGCCTCTGGCGAGATTTTCTGGGGCCGTGTCGGCCTTGGCGCCTGGAAGCGCGATGCCGCCGGCACCCGCGCCATTCGCGCCCGCACCCCGCCTGCTGAAGGCGTCACCGTCATGGGCAGCCACCATTATGCCGATGACCCGCGCATGGGCCGTTTCCTGGAAGGCCGCCATGTCGCGCGGGTGGTGAATATCGGCTCGGCCGAGAAATTCTGTCGCCTCGCGGAGGGTTCCGCCGATCTCTATCCGCGCTTTGGCCGCACCATGGAATGGGATACCGCCGCCCCCCAGGCGGTGGTGGAAGCCGCTGGCGGGCGCGTGCTGGTGCTGGAAACCCGCGCGCCCTTGCTCTACGCCAAGTCGGGCTTTGAAAACCCAGGCTTTGTCTGCGAGGGCTTGGCGGGATGACGCGCCGGCTCGGGGCGGATCAGGTCGCTGAAGCGGCGCGCTTGCTGCGCGCGGGCGAACTCGTCGCCTTCCCGACCGAGACGGTCTATGGGCTTGGCGCCGATGCGCGCAATGGCCGCGCGGTGGCGGCAGTGTTTGAAGCCAAGGGGCGGCCGCATTTCAACCCGCTGATCTGCCATTTTCCTGATGCCGAAAGCGCATTTGCCGAGGTTATCGCCGATGACCGCGCGCGCGCCTTGGCCGCGGCGTTTTGGCCTGGGCCGCTGACACTGGTGCTGCCGCGCCGCGCGGAATGCCGGATTGATCTGCTGGCCGGGGCGGGGCTGGATACGCTGGCGGTCAGGGTGCCGGCGCATCCGCTCGCTTTGGAATTGCTGCGCGCGGCGGCGATTCCGGTGGCGGGGCCTTCGGCCAATCGTTCCGGCGCCGTCAGCCCAACCACGGCGGACCACGTGCTGGAAGGGCTATCCGGGCGCATCGCTGCCGTGTTGGATGGCGGGGCCTGT
>JBDKIR010000165.1:0-2826 GCA_039797035.1 Pseudomonadota bacterium
GCATTGGTCGCCGCTGATGAGGTGCTGGTGCCGCTGCAATGCGAATTTTTTGCCTTGGAAGGCGTTTCGCAAATCACGCGCACGATCGAACGCATTGGCAAGGGGCTCAATCCGCGCCTGCATTTGAGCGGCATTATCCTGACAATGTTCGACAAACGAAACAATCTGTCTGAACTTGTCGCCGCCGATGTGCGCGGCTTCTTTGGTGATAAGGTCTATAAGACCGTCATTCCCCGCAATATTCGCGTGAGCGAAGCGCCATCCCATGGCCTGCCGGTCTTGGTGTATGATCATCGCTCAGCAGGTGCCGAAGCCTATGTTGCCCTCGCGCAGGAATGGCTGCGCCGCGAAAAACAAAAGCCGAGGACACAGCCATGAAAAAGCCCGCCCGCCTTGGCATGGGCCTTTCTGCCTTGATGGGTGATGCGCCCGCCGCGGTTGAGCCTGCCGGCACCCAGCCGCGCAGCCTGCCGATCATTGCGCTTGAACCTGGCCCGTTTCAGCCGCGTGTTGAACCGGATCGCGCTGCCTTGGCCGAATTGGCCGCGTCAATTGCCGAACACGGCATATTGCAACCCATCCTGGTGCGGCCGAAGCCGGGCGTTGCCAATAAGTATCAAATCATCGGTGGTGAGCGCCGCTGGCGCGCCGCCCAGATCGCCAAGCTGCATGATGTCCCTGTCGTGGTGCGGGATTTCGATGACCGCATGGCCATGGCGGCCGGGTTGGTCGAGAACCTGCAACGCGAAGACCTCAACGCCATTGAGGAAGCTGAGGGTTTCTCCCGCCTGATCGAACAATTCGGTCTCAATCAGGAAGGCTTGGCGCGCGCTGTTGGGAAATCACGCAGCCATGTCGCGAATACGCTCCGCCTTCTCAACCTGCCGCCGCTTATTCGTGACCATCTGCGGGCGGGTCGCTTGAGTGCAGGCCATGCGCGCGCCTTGCTGGGCGCCGAGGATCCCGAGGGTCTGGCGACGCGCATCCTGACGCGCGGCCTTTCGGTGCGCCAGGCGGAAGCCCTGGCGGCGGCCGACCCCAAAAACCCTGTGGCCCGCCGCGCCGCAGCGAAGGATGCCGATACCGCCGCCCTGGAACGCAGCCTTACCGAAAAACTTGGCCTGCGCGTGGCCATCAAACATGCCGGCAAGGGCGGGCAGGTCACCATCAACTACGCCGATCTGGATCAGCTTGAAGGGCTGATCCGGCTTTTAGCCCCCGATCACTGACGCCCACTTGGCGCGCAGGAGATTTTCGTGACCAAGCCATATGATCTGGATGCGACCGATCTTGCCATCCTCCGTCTGATCCAGGCGGATGCCTCCCTGTCGCTGGGCGACATTGCCAAGGAAGTGGCGCTTACCCCAACGCCCTGTTGGAAGCGCATTCGCCGCATGGAGGAAGCCGGCATCATCACCGGTCGGGTGACCCTGGTGGATGCCGAAAAGCTTGGCCTGGGCATTTCGGTTTTTGTTGCCTTTGAAACGGGCGACCATTCTGCCGAATGGATTGAAAGCTTTGCCAAAACCGTGGCTGAAATGCCCGAGATTGTGGAATGCTGGCGCCTGGGTGGCGATGTTGACTACCTTTTGCGTGTCGTGGTCGCGGATATGACAGCCTTTGATGGTTTCTATCGTAAGCTGACCGCGCGCGTCGCCAGCCTGCGCAAGGTCACCTCCCGCTTCGCCATGGAATGCGTGAAATCCACCACCGCGCTACCGATCTGACACGGGTTGCCCCCCGCCCGCGGCGCGCCGATTGACCCCGAACGGGGCGCGCCCTACCGTTCATCATCGTATTGAGAAACAGGGAGGATTTGCCGGCATGACCGTGCATTTCTGCGTGCATGACGAAGGCGATTCCGTCGGCGTCGTGGTTGTCGAAGGGATCAAATCTGGCCAGGCGCTGAATGGCTGGATCATGGATCAGGACAAGATGATCACCTTCAACGCGAAGTCGGATATCCCGATCGGGCATAAGCTTGCCATTCGTGCCATCGCTGCCGGTGATACCATCATCAAATACGGCATCGATATCGGCAAGGCGGTGAAGGACATCTCGGCCGGCGAGCATCTTCACGTCCACAACGTCAAAACGAAGCGGTGGTAAGCGCCATGGGCATTAATCTGAAAAACGCCTCCTTCGAAGGCTGGCGCCGCGAAAATGGCCGCATGGGTGTGCGCAACCATGTCATCATCCTGCCGGTGGACGATCTTTCCAACGCGGCCTGCGAAGCTGTTGCCAATAATATCAAAGGCGCGCTCGCGATTCCGCATGCCTATGGCCGCCTGCAATTTGGCGCTGATCTGGATTTGCATTTCCGCACGCTGATCGGCACGGGCACCAACCCGAATGTCGCTGGCGTGGTGGTGATTGGCATTGAACCAGGCTGGACCGGGCTCATTGTTGAAGGCATCGCCAAATCCGGCAAGCCGGTGGAAGGCTTCGCCATCGAACAGAATGGCGACATCAACACCATCGCCAATGCCTCCCGCGCGGCCTATCGCATGGTGAAGCATGCATCGCGCTTGAAGAAATCCCGCGCTTCCATCCAGGAGCTTTGGGTTTCCACCAAATGCGGTGAAAGCGATACCACATCGGGCCTTGCTTCCTGCCCGACGGTCGGCAATTCCTTTGATAAGCTCTGGGAAAACGGCAACACCCTCGTTTTCGGTGAAACCACCGAATTGACGGGTGGTGAGCATCTGGTCGCCGAGCGTTGCCGCACCCCAGAAATCCGCGCGCAATTCCAGGCGATGTTTGACCGCTACCAGCGCGTGGTGGAAGCGAACAAGACCAACGATCTTTCCGAAAGCCAGCCAACCA
>JBDKIR010000166.1:0-4866 GCA_039797035.1 Pseudomonadota bacterium
CCAAAGGCCGCAGCGGTGGCGTAGATTTCTCGGCGCAGGATCAGGGGCAATTCGGCGCAGATGATATCACGCAATACGCCGCCAAAGGTCGCGGTGATCGTGCCCATCAGCACCGCCACCCAGGGATCCGCCCCCCAACGCTGTGCCGCATCCGTGCCGAGCACCGCGAAAAGCCCAAGCCCGACAGCATCCGCCCAAAGGAGCAGGATATAGCGCCGTTCCACCAGATGCGCGGTGAAAAACAGCGCAATCGCAAGACCGGCGGCGAGCAACACCATGCCCGGCGCCTTCAGCCAGAAAACCGGCACCCCCAGAATCAAATCCCGCGCTGTGCCGCCACCAAAAGCCGTGACGCAGGCAATCAGAATGAAACCCACCGGGTCCAATTGCTTGCGTGAAGCCGTAAGCGCGCCCGCCGTGGCATTCGCCGCGACCGCGAGCCATGTCAGCAGCGCCAGCAAGCCTTCAAAGGGCGTCATGGTGTCTCGCGCGTGTCTGGGCCCAGGGTGCTTGGCATCATTCCGCGGGCAGTGCGGTGGATCGCGCATTCTGGCTGCTGGCACGCGCACCCCCCGCGCAGAGCAGCGAAAGGCCCAAAAGCCCCGCCACCACGGGCAAGACCAGAATGGGGTAGCCAAGGTCGATCAGATAACCGAGCGGGACCGGCGTGATCGCCCCACCCAATGGCAGGCCTGAGGATACAAACCCGAAGACCTTGCCGATCTGACCCGGCGGGCAGGCATCCTTCAGCATGACATCTCGCGGGGTGCGCGATGCCCCCATGGCAAGCCCGGCGAGCAGGCCGATGCCCGGCAAGGCCACTTCCGGCATGGCGACCAGCCCAAGCACCAGGAACATGGCCATGGTGAACAGGGTGAGGATGGTGACAAAGCCCATCAGCCCGCCGCTTTTGGTCCGATCCACCACCCAACCGCCCACCAGCGTGCCACCGGTGGCGCCGACCATATAGCCGGTCAGCACCATGGAAGCGGTGGCAATCGGCGTGCCCCAAAGCTTGCCAAGCACCGTGATGACAAAGGCCTGAATGCCCGAACCCGCCGAGGCGGAGAGCAGGAAAAAGGCAAAAAACAGCAACATGGGGCGCGAGAGCAGCAATTCCCGCCCCGAAGGACCATCCGCCGCCGCCGCTTTCGGCTTGGCTTGATCCTGCAGGATGCGGCTTTGCAGCAGGATGGCGCCCACCACCGGCACGCCGAGCAGCCCAAGCACCAGCAAGGTCTCACGCCAGCCGAGCATGGTCATGACCAGGGCGACCACGGGCGGCGCCAGGGCAAAGCCCAGATTACCGGTAAAGGTATGCATGGCGAAGGCGCGGCCCATGCGGTCCTTGTTCACGCTGCCGGCCAGAATGGCGTAATCGGCCGGATGGATAACGCTATTGCCGACGCCGGACAGAATGGCGAGCAGCCACAGCGCCCAGACCCCCGGCGCGAAGGCCATGGCGGAAATCGCGAGCGCCATGATCAGCGTGCCCCCCACCAGGAAGGGGCGGGCGCCGTATTTATCCACCGCGAAGCCAACCGGGGTTTGCAGCAGGGCCGTGGTGCCGCTCATCAAGGCCACTGTCAGGCCGAGTTCGGCGTAGGAGGCGCCGAATTCCTCTCGCCAGACCAAAAACAACGGCGGCAGGCAGAGCATGTAGAAATGGGACAGGAAATGGCCGGTGCCGATCAGGGCAATGATGCGTGCATCCCGACCGGTGCTGATGGAGGGGGAGGGGGAAGCGCTCATGAACCTGCCGAAGCCTGCAAAATGGGCTAGGTAGGCTGCCCCTGGGCGCTGGTTTCGTCAATCTTTGCTGACCAAAGGTGCATCGGCAGGGCGGATTTGACGCTGCGCCGCGCCGCACCATACAAAGGCGCCTTAGAAGTTCGCCGGCGCGGTCACTGCGCGGAGTCGAAACGCTGGAGTTGAGGTTGATGGCAAGGATTAGAGATGCGCGGGAGGCGGCCATGGTGGGTCGTCGTTCCGATGGTACGCTGACGCGCCGGCCTTTGTCGCCGCATTTGCAAGTCTATGACATGATGCAAATGACGAGCCTGCTGTCCATTCTGCACCGCATTACAGGTGTGGCTTGGTGCGGCGGGCTTTTGTTGCTCGTGTGGTGGCTTGTGGCGGCCGGCACGGGGCAGGGCGCCTTCGCGGCCGCGCAATGGTTTTTGGGGTCCTTCTTCGGTTGGGTGGTGCTGTTCGGTCTGACGATCGCGGCCTGGTATCACACCTGCGCCGGCATCCGGCATTTGTTCTGGGATGCGGGTAAGGGCTTTGCCATGGAAGATGCCTATCGTTCCGGGCGCATGGTGGTGATTGGCACAGCGGTGCTGAGCGTCATCACCTGGCTGCTGATCCTGATCTGAGGGGGCATATCATGGCTGACGAAAACGCCTCTATCCGTTCGCTCCGCAGCCCGCTTGGGCGCGTGCGGGGCATGGGTTCCGCCAAGGGCGGCACGCATCATTGGTGGATGCAGCGCCTGACCTCCATCGCGCTTTTGCCGCTTTCGGTCTGGTTGATCATCTCCCTCGCGCGCTTGGCCGGGGCTGATTACGCCGCTGCTCTGGAGTGGATCGGCAATACCTTCAATGCGGTGCTGCTGCTCGCCTTCCTGACCGCGGCGTTTCATCACGCCGCTGCCGGCTTGCAGGTGGTGATTGAGGATTACGTGCGTGATGAATTGAAGCGCTTTGCAGCGATTTGCGCGGTGAATGGGCTTGCCATTCTGCTGTGGCTGGCCGCGAGCCTGAGCGTTCTGCGCATCGCGCTTTGAGATTTGGTTGAGGATTGAAGCGGGACAGGGGCGCATTCCCCGCCGCCTGGCAGGATGAGATGAAGCAATGAATGCGATCAGCAAGCCTTCCAATGGCGCCTATCGGATTGTGGACCATACTTATGACGTGGTGGTGGTGGGTGCCGGTGGCGCCGGGCTACGCGCCACTTTCGGCATGGGGGCGGCGGGGCTGAAGACCGCCTGCATCACCAAGGTCTTCCCAACGCGCAGCCACACGGTTGCGGCACAGGGCGGCATTGGCGCCGCGCTTGGCAATATGGGCGAAGATGATTGGCGCTGGCACATGTATGACACCGTGAAGGGGTCTGACTGGCTGGGCGACCAGGACGCCATTGAATATATGTGCCGCGAAGCCATCCCGGCCGTGATCGAACTTGAACATTACGGCGTGCCCTTCAGCCGCACCGAAGATGGCCGCATCTATCAGCGCCCCTTTGGCGGCCATATGCAGGATTACGGCAAGACCCCCGCGATGCGCGCCTGCGCCGCCGCCGACCGCACGGGGCACGCCATTCTGCACACGCTCTATCAGCAATCCTTGAAGCATGGCTGCGAATTCTTCGTTGAATATATCGCGCTTGACCTGATCATGGATGATGAGGGCGCCTGCCGCGGCGTCACCGCCTGGTGCCTGGAAGATGGGTCCATCCATCGCTTCCGCGCGCAAAGCGTGGTGCTGGCGACGGGTGGCTATGGCCGCGCCTATTTCTCCTGCACATCGGCCCATACCTGCACGGGTGATGGCGGCGGGATGGTGCTGCGCGCGGGCCTGCCCTTGCAGGATCAGGAATTCGTGCAATTCCACCCAACCGGCATTTACGGCGCGGGCTGCCTGATCACGGAAGGTGCACGCGGTGAAGGTGGTTATCTGACCAATTCAGAAGGCGAGCGTTTCATGGAACGCTATGCGCCGACAGCCAAGGATCTGGCGAGCCGCGACGTTGTCTCCCGCGCCATGTCCATGGAAATCCGCGAAGGTCGCGGTGTCGGGCCCGATCGCGATCATATCCATTTGCATCTGGAACATCTGGGCGCCGAAATCCTGCATGAACGCCTGCCGGGGATTTCGGAAACCGCGAAGATCTTCTCGGGCGTGGATGTGACGAAGGAACCGATCCCCATCCTGCCGACCGTGCATTACAATATGGGCGGCATCCCAACGAACATCCACACCGAAGTGCTGAACCCGACCGCGAAGGACCAGGACCGTGTGGTGCCTGGCCTGATGGCGGTGGGTGAAGCGGCTTGCGTTTCCGTCCATGGCGCTAATCGCCTGGGCACGAATTCGCTGCTCGATCTGGTGGTGTTTGGCCGTGCTGCGGCGCATCGTGCGGCGGAAACCATCAAGCCGGGCGCGACCCAGCCGCCGCTGCCGGCCAAGGCGGGTGAGGCGAGCCTGGATCGCTTCGATCGCGTGCGCCACGCCAAGGGCGGCACCAATGTGGCCGAGCTTCGCCTTGCCATGCAGCGCACCATGCAGACCCATGCGGCGGTGTTCCGCACTTCCGACCTGCTCAAGGAAGGGGTCGCGAAAATGGCCCAAGTCGCGGGCAGCTATGGTGATATCAAGATCGCTGATCGCAGCCTGATCTGGAACAGCGATCTGGTGGAAGCGCTTGAGCTTGATAACCTGATCGGCAATGCGCTGACCACGGTTGTTGGCGCCGAAGCGCGCAAGGAAAGCCGCGGCGCCCATGCGCATGAGGATTTCCCTGAGCGTGACGACGATAATTGGATGAAGCACACGCTGGCCTGGGTGAATGACAAGCGCGAAGTCAAACTCGATTATCGCGATGTGAAGATGCGCACGCTGACCAATGAAGTGCAGGTCTTCCCCCCCAAGGCACGCGTTTACTAGGAGCCGGCAAGATGGCCACTTTCACCCTGCCCAAGAATTCGACCGTCGGCACTGGCAAGACGCATAAGGCGCCGGCCGGGGCGAAGAAGGTCAAGAATTTCAAGATCTATCGCTGGGATCCGGATTCCGGCGAAAACCCGCGCAACGACACCTATGAAATTGACCTTGAGCAATGCGGCCCGATGGTGCTGGACGCGCT
>JBDKIR010000167.1:0-5190 GCA_039797035.1 Pseudomonadota bacterium
ACGCAAAAGCCTGACCGCCGAGGACCGCGCGGCCTTCGCCGTGGCGCCCGATGCCAAAACCGCCACCGCCGGGGCGGAAGCCGTCATCCTGATGGTGCCCGACACCCCCGATGTGGAAGCCGTGCTGTTCGGCGCGGGTGGTGTGGCGGAAGGGCTCAAGCCCGGCACGCTGGTGATTGACATGTCCTCCATCAGCCCGACCGCGACCAAGGAATTCGCGGCCAAAATCGCGGCCAAGGGCGGCGATTATCTTGATGCCCCGGTCTCCGGCGGCGAAGTTGGCGCCAAGCAAGCCAGCCTGACCATCATGGTCGGTGGCTCGGACGCCGCCTTTGAACGCGCCAAGCCGCTATTTGAAGCCATGGGCAAGAATATCACTTTGGTCGGTGGCATTGGCGCCGGGCAGACCTGCAAGGTGGCCAATCAGATCATCGTGGCGCTGACCATTGAAGCGGTGGCGGAAGCCCTCACCTTCGCCTCCAAGGCCGGGGCCGATCCGGCCAAGGTGCGCCAAGCCATTACCGGTGGGCTCGCGACCTCGCGCATTCTGGAACTGCATGGCGAACGCATGATCAAGCGCACCTTCGCGCCGGGCTTCCGCATCCGCCTGCACCAGAAGGATTTGAACCTGGCCCTGCAAGCGGGCCGCGAATTGGGCGTGGCCTTGCCCAATACCGCCTCCACCCAGCAGCTTTTCGCCGCTGTCGCAGCCGCTGGCGGTGCGGATCTCGACCATTCCGGCCTGGTCAAGGCGCTTGAATCCCTGGCGGCGCATCCGGTGGCGCCTGACGCCTGAGGCTTTCTGTTCCCACCCTTCTGGAAGGCCTCGCCCCTGGCGAGGCCTTTCTCATTTTCAGTGCATTTTTCCAAAAAATAACTTTTATGCGGTAGAAATAGCAAATATCTCGTTTTATGAATATTCCGAAGTATCACCGTTAGGCAGCGCAGCCCCCCTTAAGCGCCGCCTTAACAAGGGTTTTCTGATGCGATTCGATGAAATCGGGCAGCAGTTGCGTGCCTATCGGCTGGAATCCGGCCTGAAGGCGGATGAAATCGCCGCGCGGCTCGGCATCTCGCGCGCGGCGCTCTATCGTTATGAAAAGGGCGAGGTCATCAAGCTGGATACGGTGCGCCGTCTGGCCGAAATGCTCAAAGTCTCGCCCTTCGCCCTGCTCGGCATTGGGGTGGAATATTTCTCCCGCCCCATCGCCCTGCATGAACGCCTGCGCCAGATCGAAGAAGATGCTGATACGCAATTGCAGCTGGGGGGCGCGCTCTGCTTTGCCATCGCCACGCCCGGTTTTGATCAGAATCTGCGCCTGATCTGGCTTGAAGCGGCCAGCCTCGCGCCCGACAAGGCGGCGGCACGCGCCCTTACCGAACAATGCCTGTCCATTCTCGCCGCACGGCGCCTCATTCTGGAACAGCGCCGGCCCAATATCATCGCCCTATTGTCCGAAAACGCCATCCGGCAGCTTTTGGCCGAAGGCATCGCCCCCGGGCTGCCGCTTTCCGAACGCGGCCGGGCTGAGGCACGCGCCATTGCCCTGTCTGAAGCTGAACATTTGGCCCAGCAGCTGGAACAAGGGCCGCTCGGGGTGCAGATCGGGCTTTTGCAGAACCCGGCCCCGGCCCATCGCGCCATCATCCTGCGCGGGCGCGAAAAGGCGCATGTGGTCAGCAGCCCCTTCAGCGCCGATGCCCATCCCGTTTGGGCGCAGGGCGTCACCAGCGTCACCTCGGCCGAAGATGGTATCGCCATCCATCAGCGCGTTGCGGAAGCCTGCTGGAAAGAAGCCCGCAAGGGCATGGCCGCGGCCACACGCTTGCGCAGCCTGATCGCCGAAGCCCATCCCTGACCCCCGGCCGTTCAGCCCAACCAAGCCGGGACCTTGCCCAAAACCGCCTAGAGGCCCCCATAATGCGGGATGCCGGCAAACTGGCCGGCCCCGTGAAAGGAAACGCCATGGCCCGCGAGAATTGGGACCCCGAAATGCGCCGCTTTACTGAAATGATGGAGGCGCGCGCCGCGGCGCAGCCACCGGTGAAGCTGGAATTGCCCCTGGATAATTCACGGGAATTGAATGATGGCCTGAGCCTGCCGCTCGCCAAGGGCGGCCCGGTCATGGCGGAAAGCGAAGATCGTTGGCTGGCTTTGCGTGGCCGGCGGATTCTCTGCCGTTTTCATCGCCCCACCACCGGCACGGGCCATCCTGTGCTGGTTTATTTGCATGGTGGCGGTTGGGTCTGGGGCAGCGTTGATACGCATGACCGGCTGATGCGCGAATACGCCGCCCAATCGGGCTGCGCGGTGATTGGCGTCGATTATGCGCTGAGCCCTGAGGCGATTTTCCCGCAAGCCTTGGAAGAATGCGCCGCTGTGACGCGCTGGGTGGCCAAGCGCGGCGCGGAATGGGGGCTGGATACCAGCCGCATCATCATCGGCGGCGATTCCGCCGGCGGCAATCTGGCCGCAGGCACCGCGCTGCTGCTGCGCGAAACCGACCCCGCGCTGAAGCTGCGCGGTATCCTCATCAATTACGGCGTGCTCGATTCCGCCATGGATACGCCAAGCTATACGCGCTTCGCCGATGGTCATTTCCTGACGCGCGAGAAAATGAATTTCTATTGGCGCTGCTACGCCCCCAAGGAAGCGGATCGGCTGACGCCCTTCGCCGCGCCGACGCGTGCCGATTTGCGTGGCCTGCCCCCGGTGCTGATCCATGTGGCGGAATTGGATGTGCTGGCGGATGAAAACATCATCTTCGCCGATAAGCTGCGGGCAGCGGGCGTTTCTGTCACACAGGAAACCTTCCCCGGCACCATCCATGGCTTCTTGCGTGCACTCGGCCATGTTGCCGCCGCGGACCGGGCAGCGCGCCAAGGCGCGGAATGGCTGAAGGCGCGCTTTGCCTGAAATCTTCCAGCCGGACCGGCAAGGCCGGTCCGGCCAAAATGCTGAACCGGGTGCCGCGCGCGTCTATTTCGGCAGCATGCCGACGCGGCGCAGATTTTCGCGTTCGATCACATGCTGCTGGCGCGCGGCGGCGTCATAAGCGGCGGTGTCCAGATAGAGTGTCGGCATATTGTAGCGAGCCATCACCGCCTGGGTCGCGGGATCAAACAGCGCTTCCTTGAAGGCATCATGCAATTTGCGGGTAATCGCCGGATCCATCCCGCGCGGGCCGCAAATGCCATAGGGTGAATTCACTTCCAGATCGATCCCCACTTCCTTCAGCGTGCGCACCTCAGGAAAGCGCGGCATGCGGTTCGATCCCCACACCACCAAAAGCCGGAATTGGCCATCCGCCACCAAAGGCGCCCAGCCGCTGGCATCGGCCACCGCATCGATCTGCTGGCTCATCAGCCCCGTATAAAGCTCTCCACCGCCACGATAGGGGATATGGGTCATTTCGATACCCAAACGCTGCTGGATATCGACCATCACCAGATTCTGGATCGAAGCCGGGCCGAAGGTCCCGTAATTCAGCTTGCCCGGATTGGCCCTTGCGGCGGCAACAAAGCTTTCAAAATCCTGCCAGGGGCTATTGGCACGCACGACAATGCCATGCACCGAACCGCTCACCTGCAGGATATAGGTGAAATCCGTCAGGCCATCATAGGCGGGGCGTTCGGCCGTCATTGCCGCGCGAAAGACGCCAGTGTGAATCTGCGCCAGCGTATAGCCATCCGGGCGCGCATCCTTGAGCGCCACACCGCCCAAGGAACCATTCGCGCCAGCGCGATTTTCCGGCAGGACCGTCTGGCCCAGGCGCTTGCCCGCCTGTTCGGCGATGGCGCGCAGAAACACATCCGCCGAAGCGCCGGGCGGCCAAGGGATAATGAGTTTGATCGGGCGATCGGGCCAGGCGCTTTGGGCGCGGGCAATGGCGGGACTGGCAAGCCCGGCTGCCAAGATCATCCGGCGTTGCATCATTGGCTGCATTGGCCTTTATCCTTCTTTGCAAGGCCATCATGGCCTTGGCGCCGCATGATGAGACGTGGCGGCGCCCGTCTCGTCAAGCGCTCCCTGCCCCCACTTGCATGCCATGGTCCGCCACGCGCAGCATGTGCTTCAGCAATGATCCGTTTGGGGGGAAACCTGTCATGATCGATGAAGCAACGAAGCAGCGCATTGAAAGCCAATTGGGTGATCCGAAACTGGCTTCGCATTACCTCAAGCCAAATGAGATGGCCTGGCAGCCCACTGAGTTTCCCGGGATTGAAATGAAGCTTCTCTGCCGGGATGAAGCGCGCGGCATGTCCACCATCCTGTTCCGCATGGCGCCGGGGGCAGAGGTGCCGCTGCATGAACATACGGATATCGAACAGACTTATGTGATGGAAGGCTATCTGGAAGATGCCGAAGGGCGCTGCGGGCCGGGCGAATTCGTCTGGCGCCCGGCCGGCAATACGCATGTGGCGCGCGCCCCGGAAGGCGCGCTGTTTCTTTCAGTGTTTCTGAAGCCCAATCGCTTCGTGGAAAAACAGCCGGGCTTCGCGCGCTGATCCTGCGCGGGCTGGCAGGCGGGGGCGTCAGCCCCCCGCCAAGGCCCGTTTGGCGACTTCCGTCAGGAACTTCGACGCGGTTGGCAGAATCGCGTCGTTGAAATCATAGCGCGCATTGTGCAAATCGCGCCCTTCTTCGGCGGGGCCATTGCCGATCCAGACGAAAGCGCCGGGCACTTCCTTAAGGAACCAGGCGAAATCCTCACCCGTCATGGCCGGGCGCATATCACGACGAATGGCGGTCACGCTCTCTGCCGCGGCGGCTGCCAGGTCGCGCTCCGCCGGGGAATTCGCCGTCACGCCAAGGCCAGGGCTGATGATCAATTGGCCATGCACGCCGCAGGTTGCCGCAACACCATCCGTGATGCGCTGCAAGCCTTCCTTGATGGCATCCCCGGCTTCGTCATAAAGCCAACGGATCGTGCCCTTGATGGTGACGCGACGGGGCACCTGGTTTTGTGCCTCACCGCCTTCAATCACTGTCAGGCTGACCACGCCGCCCATCAGCGGGTCCACATTGCGCGCAATGACGGATTGCGCCGCCACAATCGCATGCCCTGCCGCAAGTATCGGGTCGCGCGTCAGATGCGGTAACGCCGCATGGCCGGCATGGCCATCGAAAATCATTTCAATGCGCGCGCCTGCGGCCATCACCGCGCGGTCATGAATGGCAATGGTGCC
>JBDKIR010000168.1:0-5933 GCA_039797035.1 Pseudomonadota bacterium
CTATCGCCGAATTGCGCGCCTTCATCGCCGCGGCGAAGGTAACATTGCCGGCAAGCCAATGCCATTTGCTGCCGCCCATTCCAAACCCGGGCAAGATTTTCTGCGTTGGCAAAAACAGCAAGGTGCATCGCGCCGAACTGGTTGCCCAAGGCATGCTGAAGGAAGACCCGAAGGAACCCACAAGCTTCGTCAAGCTCGGTGAAACCCTGGTGGGTGACGGCGCGCGGGTTGCGCGCCCGGAAGGCATCACCACTTTCGATTACGAACCTGAACTGGCCTTCATTGTCACGCGCCGGGCGTTTCAAGTGCCGCGTGAAGCGGCGCGGGATTATGTTGGCGCCATCACGGTGCTGAATGATCTGACCGCGCGCGAAATCCAGAAGCAGGAAGTGCAACTCGGCACCAAATTCTGGGTTTCCAAGAATATGCCGCGCTTCACCCCGGTTGGCCCCTATGCCGTGCCCTTGGCAGAAATCGCGGACCCCTATGATTTATGGCTCACCTGTGAAGTGAATGGCCAGCAAAGGCTGCGCGTGAATACTGATGAATATATCCATCGCATTGAAGGCATCATCGCGCATTTTTCGCGCTTCATGCCGTTTGAGGTGGGTGATGTGATCGCAACCGGCGCCCCACGCGGCACCGCGATCGGGCATCCGAACGCTGCGGAGCTTTACCTGAAGCCCGGCGATGTCTGTGTTGCGGGCATCGAAGGCGTCATGCAAATCACGTCGCATATCGTCGCCCCAGGCGAGGTCTGAACACGGCATCCGCGCAGCGGCGCTGTTGATCTTGACCTTGGCCTGAAACCGCGTTGCAGTCGCAGCCACGCAGAAACGGCCAAGGAAGAGAAAAATGCAGCGTCGCGCCCTGATACTCGCCGGAACCAGTATTTTGGCCGCACCCGCCTTGCACGCGCAGGGCAATGCGGCATGGCCCAATCGGCCGATCCGAATCATTGTTCCCTTTGGCCTAGGTGGTGCGGCGGATGTCGCGGCCCGCTTCGTGGCGGAACCGCTTTCCGCCGCGCTGGGCGTGCCGGTGATTATCGAAAACCGCCCTGGCGCGGGGGGGTCGATCGGCACCGGGATGGTCGCCAAGGCGCCTGGTGATGGCTATCTGCTGGTGGCGCTGGGCAATACGGCGGCCGTCAATGAAACACTGCAACCAGGCCGCGGCTTTGTCCTGATGCGTGACCTGACACCGGTGGCGCCGATCAACATCGCCGATAATGTGCTGGCCGTGCACCCTTCCGTGCCAGCGCAAACCCTGCCTGAATTGCTTGATCTACTCCGCCGCGAACCGGGCAAATGGAATTACGCCCATTCCGGCCCGGGCACGCCTTATCATCTTGCCGGGGAAATGCTGAAGGCCATGGCCAAGGTTGATATGGTGGCCGTGAGTTTCCGTGGCTCGAATGAGGCACGCACAGCGGTTATCTCCGGGCAGGTGCCCATCATGTTTGATGGCATCCCCAGCATGGCGCCGCAGATTGCCGCCGGGACAGTGCGTGGCATTGCCACAACCGGGCGCGCGCGTGATGCGATGCTCAGCACGCTGCCGACAGTGGCTGAGACCATCCCAGGCTTTGAATACCCGATCTGGATCGGGTTGATGATGCCCGCCACCACCCCGCGCCCCATTGTTGAACGCCTGCATGCGGAAATCACCAAAATCATGCAAAGCGATGCCGGGCGGAATGGCATGCAGCGCATGGGCGCACGCCCCATGGTGATGTCACTCTCGGAATATGAGGCGTATTTGCGCAATGATGTCGATACGTTGGGCAAGTTGGTCCGTGATGCGGGCATCAAGGCGGAATAGGCCATGATTGGTTTCAGCCTGAATGGTGCTGATGTGGCGCTTGATCTGCCAAGTCATGCGACCCTGTTGCAGGCGCTGCGTGGGCCTTGCGGGCTGTCTGGCCCGCGTTTTGGCTGCGGAGCGGAACAATGCGGCAGTTGCATGGTGTTGTTGGATGGCAAGCCCGCCTATGCCTGCAGCTTGGGGCTTGATGCGGTGGCGGGGCGCCATATTGTGACCGTTGAAGGCTTGGGCAGCGCGGCCGCGCCCCATCCGCTGCAAGCGGCCTTCATGGCCGAACAGGCGGGCCAATGCGGCTATTGCCTTTCAGGCATGTTGATCTCGGCCGCGGCCTTGCTGGCAGCCAATCCGGCGCCCGATGAAGCGGCCATCCGGACAGCGCTGGAACCTCATCTTTGTCGCTGCGGCAGCCACAACCGCATCATTCGCGCCATCCAGCGCGCCGCGCGGGAGATGGCAGCATGAGCCACGGTTTCGGTGCCGCACTCAAAATCGATGATGGCAAGCCGCGCCTGCCGGGCAGCCTGCATCTCAATCGCCGCCTGTCGCAATGGTTGCATTTCCGCGCCGATGGCGTGGTGGAGGTGAAGCCCGGCAAGGTGGAATTGGGTCAGGGCATCCTGACCGCCCTCGCCCAGATCGCCGCAGATGAATTGGATGTTGCGCTGGAACGCATCCGTATCGTCACGGTCACCACACCCGAAAGCCCCGATGAGGCGGTGACATCGGGCAGTCTTTCCACGCAGGATTCCGGCAGCGCCATCCGCCATGCCAGCGCGGATGCGCGGCGTATTTTCCTTTCCGTCGCCGCGCAAAGCAGCGGCGTTGCCTATGAAGCGATCACCGTGGCTGATGGTGATTTCATCGGCCCTGACGGCAAGATAGGCAGTTACTGGCAATGGGCCGATGCCGGCTTGCTCGAAGTTGAAGCGGCGCCCGATGCGCAGCCAAAGCCCGCCGATCAGCGGCGCCTTGTTGGTATTTCCGCACCACGGCGCGATTTGCCGGGCAAGGTGCTGGGCAGCCCCGCCTATGTTCATGATCTCCGCCTGCCTGGCATGCTGCATGCGCGTATCATCCGCCCTTCCGCACGGGGGGCGAAGCTCTCCGCCATCAAGGATGTTGCGTTACCCGGTGACGCCAGGCTGATCCGTGATGGCGATTTCCTGGCCGTGCTTGCCAGTACGGAATGGGATGCCGAAGCCGCCGCCACGCGCGTGGCGCAACAGGCAAGCTGGCAGGAAGAAAGCACCCTGCCGGAACAAGCGCGGTTGGAAGATTGGCTGCGCGATGCTGCCCTGCGCGGTGAACGCAAGATCACCGAAAAACAGGAAGCCGAAACACCGCCGGCCGCGCATCGCCTTGAGCGTAGCTTTCATCGCCCCTTTCTGGCGCATGCTTCCATCGGCCCTTCCTGTGCCGTGGCGCGCTGGCAGGGTGATGCGGTTGAAGTCTTCAGCCACACCCAAGGCCCCTATAATCTGCGCGCCGATATCGCCAAGACATTGCGCTGCCCGGCTGAGAAAGTGGTCGTGCGGCACATGGAAGGCGCGGGCTGCTATGGCCATAATGGCGCTGATGATGTGGCCCTCGAAGCGGTGCTGATTGCGCGCGCGGCAGGTGAAAAACCCGTGCGCCTATTATGGTCGCGCGCGGATGAATTGGGCTGGTCGCCCTTTTCGCCGGCCATGCTGGTGGATATCGCCGCCGAAGCCGCGGCGGATGGCACGCTTCTTTCCTGGCATGCTGAAATCATCAGCAATGGTCATTCCGGGCGGCCGGGGCGTTCACCCATACCAACCTTGCTGGCCGCCTCTCAATTGGCAGATGGCTTCCCGGTGCAGGCTTCCATCAACCCGCCTCTCGCCGCTGGCGGCGGGGCGGAACGCAATGGCATTCCCGGATATCGCATTCCCAAGCTTGAAGTCGCCACCACCCGATTGCTTGATATGCCGATCCGCACTTCGGCACTGCGCGGTCTTGGTGCCACGCTGAATGTCTGGGCGGTGGAAAGCGTGCTGGATGAAATGGCGGCCTTGGTTGGTGAAGACCCGTTGCAGTATCGCTTGCGTCACCTGGATGATGCACGCGGCCGCGCCGTGCTGGAAAAAGTGGCCGAGATGGCCAATTGGTCCGGGCGGCAGCAAGGCGATGGCTTCGGGCTCGGCATTGGCTATGCGCGCTACAAGAATACCGGCGCCTATGCCGCCGTCATCGCCGAGGTTGAGGCGCGCGAACGTGTCTTCTGTCGTCGCTTATGGATCGCGGGGGATTGTGGCGAAGTGGTCAATCCCGATGGCACGATGAACCAGCTTGAAGGGGGCGCCATCCATGGCGCTTCCATCGCCTTGGTTGAGGAGGTGCGCTTCGATGACAAGCGCATCACCAGCGATTCCTGGGAAAGCTTCCCAATCCTGCGCTTTTCCGAGGTGCCCAAGGTGGAACAGGCCTTGATCCATCGGCCAGAGGCGCCCTTCCTTGGCGCGGGCGAAGCAAGCCTTGCGCCGACCATTGCCGCCATTGCGGGGGGTATTCACGCGGCCCTTGGCGTGCGCCCAAGGCAAATGCCCTTCACGCCGGAAAATATCGCCAAGGCCGCGCAGGGCTGAAACACATTGCGCGGGCCAGTCAGGTTGGTCTTGTTGGCGTGTGGCACGGGAAATTGGCTGGGGGACCTGGATTCGAACCAAGGCTGCCCGGGTCAGAGCCGGGAGTTCTACCGCTAAACTATCCCCCAAGAGGCCCCAAGGCCTGATGGAGCGGGCGCTGTAGCATTGCAGGGGCTCTGGTTCAACTCACCCCTCGAAACTGCTTGCCCAAGGGGCCACATCACCGGATCATAGGGGCCCTGCCCCTTCGCTGACAGGCCGAAAGGAATAATGACCGGATCCGCCCGCCCCATGACGCGTGAGGCCCCAACCGCCCCCGAATGCGCGCGGGCGGAAGGGACATCTGCGGGCTATGCGGCGCTGGATCTCGGCACCAATAACTGCCGGCTTCTGATCGCAAGCCCAACAAATCATGGCTTTCGGGTGCTGGATAGCTTCAGCCGCGTGGTGCGCCTGGGCGAAGGGCTCAATGGCAGCGGTGTGCTTTCCGAAGCCTCCATGGATCGGGCGGTGCTTGCGCTCCGGGCCTGCGCGGAAAAGCTCTCCCGTCGTCCACCGCGGCGTTTTGAAGCGGTGGCCACTGAAGCCTGCCGCCAGGCCGCCAATGGCGCGGCCTTCATCGCCCGGGTGGAAGCGGAAACCGGCATTCGGCTGCGCATCATCAGCGGGCGCGAGGAAGCGGAACTCGCCATGGAATCCTGCGCCCCCCTGCTGGAAGCTGGGGACCGCCGCGCCTTGTTGTTTGATATTGGCGGCGGCAGCACGGAAATCGCCTGGATTCGCGCCCCGGACCAGGCCGGCGGCATGCCGGAATTGATCGGCTATATCTCGCTGCCCGTTGGGGTCGTCACGCTCTCGGAACGCGTCGGGCATGCCTGCTTCACCCAGGCGGGTTTTTTTGCCGTGGTCGATGAAGTGGCGGCCCAGCTTGAAGCCTTTGATCGCCTGCATTGCATCGGCCAGGAAATCCGCGCCGGCGGGGTGCGCCTGATGGGCACCTCAGGCACGGTCACCACCCTGGCCGGGGTGGTGATGGCCCTGCCCCGTTACCGGCGCCCATTGGTTGATGGCTGCACCCTGGATTGCGATGCCGCCGATGCGGCACTTGGTGATCTTTTCGCCATGGGCCGCGCCGAATTATCGGCCCATCCCTGTGTTGGGCCGGATCGGGTGGATTTTGTCCTGCCCGGCTGCGCCATTTACGCGGCCATAAGGCGGATTTGGCGCACCTCCTGCCTCACGGTTGCGGATCGTGGCCTTCGGGAAGGGATGCTGGTACGCATGATGCGCGCCGACCGCGCCGCATCACGCCGCCGCGAACCGGCGAAACGCTGAGATAAAACCGATGAAAAAGCCCAAACCCCCGGGCAGCAGCCGGGGCGTTTCCACCCGCCTGCGCACGGCCGAAGGCCGCAGCACCGCCAGCCAGCGCTGGCTCAATCGCCAGTTGAACGACCCCTATGTGCGGGCGGCGAAGGAACGCGGCTTTCGTTCCCGCGC
>JBDKIR010000169.1:0-3121 GCA_039797035.1 Pseudomonadota bacterium
CCGATTCCGGTGCCTCGCTCGGCGATATTCTCGGCGCGGCCATTCGCCGCCGCCGCGAAATGACTGGGGAAGAATAAACCCCCGCGATCCGCAGGGATCGGCAACATACCCCGGGGCAGCAATGCCCCGGGGTTTTTCATGTCTGGCCCCTTGTGCCCTGGGCCGCATCGCGCCAGAGAAGGGGCATGTCTCTCGAAGCTGATCTTTTGACCGAAAGGCGCCGCCTGTCCCGGCGCGTCAGCCTATGGCGCGCCTTGGCGATCCTTGGCGTGATCGGGGCGCTGGCCGGTATTTTCGGCGCTGGTGATATGGGCAGCATGACGGGTCAGGATCACCTGCTCCGGCTGCGCATCGAAGGGGTGATTACGGAAGACCGCCGCCTGCTGGAAGTGATCGACGAAGCCGCGCGTGATCCCGCCGCACGCGGTCTTTTGCTGGTGATCGACAGCCCCGGCGGCAGCATGGCCGGCGGTGAGGCGCTGCATGGTGCGCTCAAGCGTTTTGCCGAAAAAAAGCCCCTGATCGCTTTGATGGGCGGCACCGCCGCTTCCGCCGGCTATATGATCGCCATGCCGGCTGCGCATGTGCTGGCGCGTGACGCGACGGTCACGGGCTCAATCGGCGTTCTGCTGCAAAGCTTCGATGTTTCGGAATTGATGGCGCGGCTTGGCATTCGCCCCGATATTCTGGCGACCGGCCCCTTCAAGGCGCAGCCCAACCCATTCCAGCCGCTTTCCGAACAGGGGCGCGCGGAAATGATGCGCGTGCTTGAGGATTTGCACGGCCAATTCATCACCATGGTCGCCACCGGCCGGCGCATGGAAGAAGCCCGCGTGCGGGAATTGGCTGATGGGCGCGTCTTCACGGGGCGCCAAGCCCTGCGCCTGGGGCTGATTGACGGCATTGGTGGCGAGACGGAAGGGCGCGCCTGGCTCGCGGCTGAGAAAAATCTCCCCGAAACCTTGCCCGTGCGGGATCTGGAGCCACGCGACAGGGTGGAGAAACTGCTGAACCGCTTTCTGGGCAGCATGGTGCGGACATTTGTCACGGAATGGCGCCAGATTGACGCCCCTCGGGCCATCTGGCAGCCTTTTCCGTAACGATAAAGCAGGGTGCGGGTCGCTCGCCCAAATAGGGGCAGCCCGGCCGCTGTATAACAGGGCAAGCAGTTACTCGGGGGCAGACCCAGCATGACGAGATCAGAACTCATCGCACAATTGGCAGCGTCCAATCCGCATCTGCGGCAATCCGATGTTGAGGCAATCGTCACCACCATTTTTGGCGAAATCACCGCAGCCCTGGCACGGGGTGACCGGGTGGAATTGCGCGGCTTCGGGGCATTTTCCACCAAAGCGCGTGATGGGCGGACCGGGCGTAATCCGCGCACGGGTGAAACGGTGCCGGTCGAAGCCAAATCCGTCCCCTATTTCAAACCGGGCAAGGAATTGCGCGAAAGAATCAACGCCAAGAAGCCTGGCGCCGCTGCGAAACGCCCCGCGATCCGCGCAAGCTGAGCCTTTGACGCCACGATCCAAAATGGATCCCGCCCGGCTAAGCCAAGGCCAGCCTTTCGTGCCGGGCCAAGCTTTTTCAAAACCCCAAAACTGATCCGCATGGCTTCCAACCCTGGATTTGGTGCCGGGCTATGGCGGTGGGCTAGGCGGGTGCGCTTGCCAGCACTGTTGCTCGGCCTGCTGGCGGGGTGCGCCGGTGACTTCAGCGCCGCCGATATTCCGCATTTCCAGCCGCCAATCACGCAAACAAGTGCACCGGCGCGCCCCTTGCGGGGCAGCTGGTCGCTCGCCAACAACACCACCCGCGTTGGTCTGGCGGAAATGCGCCCGATCATCCCCGCCTTTGATGGGCGCGGCCATTTGCTCGCCAGTTGGACCCCGCATCCTGCGGGCAGTGCCGGGCGCCCCAGCTTTATCATCATCCATGGTGGGCATGGGCTCACGCCCACCAATTTCGCCACCGCCCTTTGGCTGCGTGAGCGTTTTGCCGCCAATGTCCTGGTGCTTGATAGTTACTGGAGCCGTGGCCGGGAAGAAAACTGGGCCACCGGGACACGCTTCGGCGCCAATATGCGCGTGCTGGATGTGATCGCGGCCGGGCGCTGGCTGCGCGATCACATTGGCACTGATCCGAAGCAGAGCTTCGTCATCGGCGATAGCCAGGGCGGCTGGACCGTGCTGCGCGGCTTTACCAATGAACCCTTCTTCCAGCGTGAAACGGCAGCGCTGTTTCGCGCAGGCATCGCACTCTACCCCAATTGCCGGAGTGACGGCACCGCCGAATACCCAAGGCTCGGCCCCTATGGCGCGCCGGTGCTGATTTTCACCGGCGGGCGCGATAGTGCGACACCCATCGCCCAATGCGCGCGAGCAGTCCTGACGGCAGCCACCGATTGGGTGCATTTCCCGGATGCCACCCATGGCTGGGATGTGGCCAATCGCGGCGCCCATAGCCCGGCGGTGGATGGCGAATGCGGCCGGGCGATGAATGTCTATAATCATTTCCCGGTCTGCCGCAGCGATGACACCACCGCCCGGATGCGGGCGCGAATCGAGGCTTTCATCCAAGGCTTGCTCGGCCATTAGCCCGCAAGGGATGGCGCCTGGGCGCCCAGAAACCGGGCGCCACGGCGCATCACCCCAAGCCTGGCCAGATTGTGCCTTGACGCGCGGCATGGCCCGGGGGTTGTTTGCCGGGCTTCAAGAGTCCAAGGAACCCTGGCGATGCGCTGGTTTGTGTTTCTGCCCCTGGCCGTTTTGGTCGTGCTTTTTGCCCTATCCAATCCCCAAACGATTGAATTGCGGCTTTGGCCCTTTGATCTTGCGGTATCGACCTCGGCCGCGATCGCGGTCATGAGCATTGCCGCCTGCGCCTTTTTCATCGGCGCGCTGGTTGCCTGGTTTGCCGCCCTGCCCGCGCGGCGCCGGGGCTGGGTCGCGCAGCGGCGGGTGGCAGAACTTGAAGCCCGCCTTGAAACCCTTACTGCGCGGGAAGCCGCCGACACCTCCGCCAAGAAAGCCCTGCAAGCAGCATGATCCAACGCCCAACGCGCGGCCCGGCCCGCATCATCCCTGCCCTTGATTCTGGCGATCCGGCCCGGGCCACG
>JBDKIR010000170.1:0-7755 GCA_039797035.1 Pseudomonadota bacterium
TGGAACGGGGCAGCATGCCATGGCGCCGCGCTTATGCCAGGGGCCGGGAGCATTTTCGAGCCAAGTGGCAACGCTTGGCGACCAGGAAAATGCGACCCAATAAAAACCCAGAGCATGTCCGGTGAGCGGTTGCGAAACAGACATGCTCTGGCCCCTGGGCTTAATACATATGCTGGCCACCATTGATGGACAGCGTGGACCCGGTGATGAAATCCGCATCATCGGCGGTCAGGAAGGCAACGCCGCGGGCGATATCTTCCGCCTTGCCCAAACGGCCGCGCGGAATACGCGCAATGATCTTTTCCAGAACATCGGGCGGCACGGCGCGCACCATTTCGGTATCCACATAACCGGGCGCCACGGCATTCACGGTAATGCCAAGCTTGGCCCCTTCCTGCGCGAGCGCCTTGGTGAAGCCATGGATGCCGGATTTGGCGGCGGCGTAATTCACCTGGCCATATTGCCCGGCCTGACCATTCACCGAACCGATATTCACGATGCGGCCGAATTTGCGCGCATTCATGCCTTCCCAGACCAGCTTGCAGAGATTGTAGCAGGAACCAAGATTTGTATCGATCACGGCATCCCACATATCGCGGTTCAGCTTGCGCATGGTGGCGTCACGCGTGATGCCTGCGTTGTTCACCAGGATTTCAATCGGCCCCACTTCGGCTTCGATCTTGGCGATCGCATCCGCGCATTGCGCGTAATCCGCAACGTCGAATTTATAGCAGGGAATGCCGGTACGATCGGTAAAAGCCTTCGCCGCAGCATCATTGCCGGCATAGGAGGCGACAACGGATCTTCCAGCGGCCTTCAAAGCTTCACTGATGGCGGCGCCGATGCCCCGCTGGCCACCGGTGACGAGTGCGACACGAGCCATGATCAATCCTCCTGGCGAAAACGTGATGACGGGGCGCCCCATGGCCCTGCCGCCAAATCAAGTTATTGCGCCAGATCAATACCGATTTACGCCGCCTCCGCCACATTTTTCGTACCCAAGGCGCAAATTTCCCTGGGTCCCGGGGAAAATCCCCCGGCGTCGAACTTTGCGCGGCGCGCTCACCTCCCCCGAGCGCGCCGCTTTCTTTGCGGCAGCACAGGGAATTTGCTAAGGAATATCAATGGATCAGGATCGTTCCTGTCGAATTACCGGCACAGCCGCCTAGCTGTGCGCCCGGGTGGGCGCCGCGGCGGCTGCCCCATCCCTGCCCTTCGCCGCCCGATATGCTCCCTAGATCCGGATTTCCATCATGTTCGATGCCAGTACCTCGGTGCCCACGCGGTTTGACCTTTGTGCCGAAGCGAGCCCCGGCCTGCTGCCGCGCCTTTTGCAACCCTTCGCCAAGCGCGATGTGACGCCCGATATCTTTCAAGCCAGGCTGGACGGGGCCGAAATGGCCATCACCATCCATTGCGCCATGCTGCCACCGGATATCGCCCGCCTGATTGCCGGTAATTTGCGGCAAATCATCGGGGTGTCGCAGGTTCTGGTCACGCCGGCGGCAAGCCTCGCCACCAGCGCCGCAAGCTTATAGAAGGCACTTCATGAAGCCGCTGATCCTGACCATGGGTGAGCCCGCCGGGATCGGCGCGGAAATCACTGCCGGCGCCTGGCGGGCCCTCAAGGCCAGCGGGCCCTGCTTTGCCCTGATTGATGATGCCAGGCGCGATTTCGGCGTGCCGGTGGCGCGGATCAACGCGCCAGAGGAAGCGGGCGCGGTATTCGCGCAGGCGCTGCCGATCCTGCATCGGCCCCTTGCCGTCCCAGTCACACCCGGCAAGCCCAACCCAGCCCATGCGGCCGCCGTGATTGGCGCGATTGAAGAAGCGGTGACGCTGGCCAAATCCGGCCGCGTTTCGGGCGTGGTGACCAACCCGATCCAGAAGGCAAGTCTGACCGCCGCCGGTTTTCCGCATCCCGGCCATACGGAATTTTTGGGTGAGCTGGCGGGTACTGGCGTGCCGCCGGTGATGATGCTGGCCTGCCCGGAACTGCGCGTGGTGCCGGTGACGGTGCATGAAGCGCTGGCCAAGGCAATTGCGCGGCTGAACCCAGAACTGATCATGGCAACAACGCGCATCGTGGATGCCGCGCTCAAGCGCGATTTCGCCATTGCGGCGCCGCGTTTGGCCATTGCGGGCTTGAATCCCCATGCCGGGGAAGCCGGCACCATGGGGCGGGAAGAAATTGACATCATCGCCCCCGCCATCGCCGCGCTGCGGGCAGAGGGCATTGATGCGCGCGGCCCCATGCCGCCGGATACCATGTTCACCGCGCTGGCGCGGCCTGGCTATGACGCGGCGATCTGCCTGTATCACGATCAGGCGCTGATCCCGATCAAAACGATTGATATGGCGGGTGGCGTCAATGTGACGCTCGGGCTTTCCATCATCCGCACCAGCCCTGACCATGGCACCGCTTTGGACATTGCCGGCAAGGGCCTGGCCGATCCCGCTTCGCTGATCGCGGCCATCCGGCTTGCTGGGCAGCTTGCTGAAAAAAGAGGTTTGGCGTGAAGCACTTGGATCTATCCGTGAATGTCGATCATGTGGCGACGCTGCGTAATGCACGCGGTGGGACACATCCCTGCCCGGTAGAGGCTTCACGCTTGGCCATTGAAGCCGGTGCGGATGGCATTACCGTGCATCTCCGCGAAGACCGCCGCCACATCAAGGACCGCGATGTGGAGCGTATCCGCGCGGAGGTTGCGGCACCCTTGAATTTCGAAATGGCGGCGACGGAGGAAATGGTTGCCTTCGCGGAGCGCATCCGCCCGCCCTATTGCTGCATTGTACCGGAAAAACGCGCGGAGCTGACCACGGAAGGCGGCTTGGACGTGCTGCGCGCCGGGCCGTTTCTGCGTGAAGCGGTGGCGCGGCTGCGTGCAGCCAATGTGCGTGTTTCGATTTTCATTGAAGCCGATGCGGCGCAGATCGAAGCCGCGGCAGCAATGGGTGCCTTGGCGATTGAATTGCACACCGGCACCTATGCCGAAGGGCCGGTGGCCGACAGGCCCGCGCAATTGGCGCGCCTGCAGGCGGGTGTCGCGGCAGCGCGGCGGGCGGGCTTGCTCTGCCATGCGGGGCATGGGTTAACTTATGAAACCGTGACCGATATCGCCCGCATGGAGGAAGTGACGGAAATCTCCATCGGGCATTTCCTGGTTTCACAAAGCGTCTTCGAAGGGCTGCCTGCGGTGGTGCGGCGCTTCAAGGCGCTGATTGCCGCCGCGCGCGGCGGATGAGGAGGCTTTCATGCCGACATTGACCGTTGATGGTTATCCCATTGCCTATGCCGAAGCGGGCTCTGGCACGCCTGTCGTGATGGTGCATGGCACGCTTGGCGATCAGCGTTCCTTTGCCGGGCAAATGGCGGCCTTGGGCGCGCAATACCATGCCGTGGCAATCAGCCTGCGCCATTGCTGGCCCGATAAGTGGCGCGAAGATGGGGATTTCACCATTGCGCGCCACACGGCCGATGTGGCGGGCTTCATTCGTGGGCTCGGCAAAGGCAAGGTGCATTTGATCGGCCATTCACGCGGTGGGCATATCGCCTTTCGTGTGGCGCAGCATCATCCGGAATTGCTGGCCTCTGTCGTGCTGTTGGAACCGGGCGGCGAATTGGATGAAAGCCTGGGTGGCGCGCCGCCCGCAGGCAATCAGGCATCGGCCTTCGCGCGCGGCGCTGCCCTGATCGCTGAGGGCAAGGTGGAAGAAGGCCTGACCGTGGTGGCCGAACACACCGGCGGGCCGGGCGCTTGGGAAAAGCGTTCAGAAGCGCGCAAGACGGTCAATCGCGACAATGCCACAACCTTGCTTGGCCAGATCAAGGAACAGCGCAAGCCCTATGCGCGGGCAGAAGCAGCCGGGATCAAGACGCGCACATTGTTGGTGGGGGGCGATCAATCCCAACCGCAATTCGGCCGCATCCTGGATGCGCTGGAAGGTGCCATGCCCAATGCCAAGCGCGTAACCATCGCCCGCGCTGCCCATAGCGTGCAGGCCGATAACGCGGCTGATTTCAACGCCGCTGTGCTGGCATTTTTGGCGGGCTAACCGGCTTTTGCTGTGCGCGCGCCGCTGGCTGAAGCCAGTGGCGCCGCAGCTAATGATTATCGGTAAACTGAAGCGCAGCCAGCCGCGCATAAAGCCCGCCCTCGGCGAGCAGCGCCTCATGCGTGCCGGTCGCAACGATGCGGCCTTCATCCATCACCACAATCCGGTCCGCGCGGCGCACGGTTGCCAGGCGATGCGCCACCGTGATGCTGGTGCGCCCATGTGAAAGCCGCGCCAGCGCCTGCTGCACGGCGAATTCGCTTTCCGCATCCAAGGCGCTGGTCGCTTCATCCAGCAGCAACACCGCCGGGTCGCGCAAAATCGCCCGGGCAATCGCAATGCGCTGGCGCTGACCACCGGAAAGCGTCACACCGCGCGTGCCGAGATGCGTTGAATAGCCTTCCGGCAGGGCGGCAATGAAGCCAGCGGCGGAAGCCGCTTCCGCCGCGGCAATGATGGCCGCATCGCTTGCCTCCGGTTTGGCGAGGCGCAGATTTTCAGCGACGGTGGCGCTGAAAATTACCGGATCCTGCGGCACCAGCCCCAGCCGGCCGCGCAAGGCGCGCGGGTCAATTGTCGCGATATCGACATCATCGATCAGAACGCGCCCGGCGCTCGGCGCATAAAAGCGGAAAATCAGCGACAGGACCGAGGTTTTCCCCGCGCCGGAAGGTCCGACAATGGCGATATTCTCGCCCGGTTCGACCACCAGGTTGAAATCGCGCAGGACTTCGGCCTCTGGCCGTGTCGGGTAGCGGAGTGAGACATGCTCAAACGCCACGCGCCCGCGTGCGGGCGGCAGGATGGCTGGTGAGGCGGGGGCCGCGATGCTCGGCTGCACGGCCAGAATCTCGCCAAGCCGATCCGCCGCCGCGGCGGCGCGTTGGATTTCGCCCCATAATTCGCTGACCGTGGCGCCAGAAGAAGCCAGCAGCACGGCGTAAAAGACAAAGGCGGATAATTCGCCACCCGACATGCGCCCGGCAATCACATCCTGCCCGCCCACCCAAAGGCTGAAGGTGATGGCGCCAAAGCCCAGCAGGATCACCGCCAGAATCAGCACGCTGCGGGATCTGATGCGCCGCAGCGCAGCCTGGACCGAAGCCTCATTACCCAGACCAAAGCGCGCCCTTGCGGCGGCTTCCTGGGTAAAGGCCTGGATGGTGCGGATGCCGCCGATGGTTTCTTCCGCCTGGGCGGCCAGGTCGCCAATTTTTTCCTGCGCAGCCCGTGAAAGGCGCCTTTCGCGACGGCCGAAAAAGACCAAAGGCAGCACCACGAGCGGCACCACAATGGCCATCAGCCCCGCCAGCTTTGCGCTGGTCAGCACCAGCATCAGGAAGGCACCCGCGCCGGTAATGGCCTGGCGCACCCCCATGGACAGCGCCGATCCGATCAAGGATTGCAGCAGGGCGACATCCGCCGTCAGGCGCGACATCAAATCCCCGGTACGCGCCGTTTCGAAATAGGCGGGCGAAAGCGTGGTCAGGTGATCAAACACCTTTTGGCGCAAATCCGCCGAAACGCGCTCCCCAAGCCAGGACACCAGATAGAAACGCAGCGTGGTCGCGCCCGCCAAAGCGGTGATCAGGCCCGCCATGCCGAGCGCGGCGGCATTCAATGCCTCGGCGCCGCCAGCAAAGCCATCATCAATCAGGTGCTTGAGCCCCTGCCCGAGTGCAAGGGTCAGCCCGGCGGCGAGCAAAAGCGCAAATACCGCCCCGAAAGCGCGCGGCAGATAGGGCCACAAATGCGGAAGAATGACCCTTAGTGAAGCCACCCCCGCGCGGTCAGGCGTCTTCACCGGATCAGACGTGCTGCCCGCCATTGATATGGAGTTCAGCGCCATTCACATAGGATGACGCTTCAGTGCACAGGAAATAGATCGCCTGCGCCACTTCCTCAGGCCTCCCCAGCCGACGCATCGGGATTTGTTCCTGCACGATCTTGTCGGTGCCGGGTGACAGGATGGAGGTATCGATTTCCCCCGGGGAAATGGCATTCACGCGCACGCCACGCGGGGCGAAATCGGCCGCCATTTCCCGCGTCAGCGCCGCCAGCGCCGCCTTGGAGGTCGAATAGGCCGCCCCGGCGAAGGGATGCACGCGCCCCCCCGCGATGGAGGTGACATTCACCACAGACCCATTGGCGCGGGCCAATTCATCGACCAAGCCGCGCGCCAGCAAAATCGGCGCGAAGAAATTGATCTGAAACACGCGCTGCCAGCCTTCCACCGGCATGGCGAGTGTCCCAAGCCTGGCACCCCCATCACCCTTGGGCGAAATCGCGGCATTATTGACCAGGGCGTGCAGCATGCCGCCATCCGGCGCCAGGCGCTCGCGGATTTCCGGAATCATGGCGTCGGTCGCCACGGGGTCGGAAAGATCCAGCTGAATGTGATCTTCCGGGCCCATTTCCCAGGGGCATTGTTCCGGGAAGGGCTGACGGGAAACAGTGATGACACGCCAGCCCGCGGCAGAGAAGCGCTTGACCGTGGCATGGCCGATCCCGCGTGAGGCGCCGGTCAGCAGCAGCACGCGGCGTGGGCCATTCGGCTTGCTTCGTTTTTCGCTCATGCCTTGCAACTCCAGCCGCTGAACGCGGCAGCGCTGCATATAGGCCGCTGCGCGGTTTTCGGAAACCGGGCTTGTCACATGAAAACGGCCCGCAGCGCCTTTCGGGCGCGCAGGCCGTGTCAGGGGGTAAGCGGCGCCTTAGGCGGCGTGGCGCGCCGGCTGGTGCCGCCCACGGCGCGTGGCAGCGGCCCAGGCCGGGCCAGCACGCAGCAACCGATCCAGCGCTGCGGCCGGCAGGGATTCGGCGTATTCCAGCGCCGTCACGGCATCGGCATCCCAATGGCGTGTGATCTCGGCCACCGCCTTGGTCGCTTCCGTCACCGGCAGGCTCAGCGTCCCAGCGCGGCGTGCGGCGACCAGGATGCGGGCGGCGGCATCAAGCCGCGCACGTTCAACCGGGCAGCCTTCGGCCAGATCGTTCAGGATGCGCTCAAGGCTTTCAGCGGTCATAGCATTGGAAAAGGTCATGTTTGTCCCCTGTCGTCAGCGTTAAGCGCTTGGCCTCCCCTCCATCGCGCTTTCCTCAGACATGGTGACCAAAAATGGCGATAACAAGGCTTGCGGCACATCAAATGATGCACCGCACAGCAGCATGACATTTCTGCAACAGTCGCGGTGATGCCTTATTCCGGCTCAATGCCCGCGGCTTTGATTTGGCTTGCCCAGGTGGCGATCTGGCTGCGGATGAAGGCGCCGAATTCTTCGGGCGAGGAGGTCACGCGCTCAATCCCGATCGCGCCCAGGCGATTGGCGGTTTCCGTCCTTTCCCACACGCGACGTATCGCGCCATTCCAGCCCGCCACAACTTCAGGCGCCAACCGCGCAGGCCCGACCACCCCCATCCAGGACAGCAGTTCAAAGCCGGGCAGCCCGGCCTCCGCCAAGGTCGGTTCATTGGGCAAAAGCGGCGTGCGGGTGGAGGAAGTGATGCCGAGGGAACGCATCTTGCCTTCCTGCAAAAACGCCCGTGAGGAAGCGACATCGATCACGATGGAATCGACGCGGCCGGCGATGATGTCGGTAATGGCGGGCGGGGTGGATCGATAGGGGACATGTTCCATCTGCACCTGACCGATGGAGGTCAGCATCGCGCCGCCGACCACGCCTGTTGTATTGCCAG
>JBDKIR010000171.1:0-5802 GCA_039797035.1 Pseudomonadota bacterium
CGCGATGAACTGACCGGTGGCGCGGGGAGCGATCTTTTCCGCTTTGTGGCCTTGTCCGAAAGCGCTGTTGGCGGCAACCGTGATCGCATCTTGGATTTCAATCGGGGTGCCGGGGATCGGATTGATCTCGCGCTGATCGATGCCAATACCGCCCTTGCTGGTGATCAAGCCTTCACTTTCATCGGCAGTGCCGCTTTCGGCCGTGTCGCCGGGCAATTGCGCTTCAGCGGTGGCGTGCTGCAGGTGGATGTGAATGGCGATGCGCGGGCCGATATGGACATTGCCGTGCAAGGCGTTTCTTCCCTGCTTGCCACTGATTTGATGCTTTGACCTGCCCCATTCACGCGACGCTATGGCCATAGGAGCGCCAGAATTCTGGCGCATCCTGAGCTGGTCCTAAAATGGGAGCATGCGTAAGATGTCGCGGCTTTTGATCATCCTATTCTTGGCCTGTGCTGCGCTGCTCGGCCGTGAAGCGGCGGCGCAAAGCATGGTGCCGGCCCATAACGGGTCCTGCCCATCCGGTTCCAGCCATGCAGGGTCTGGTTATTGCCGTTCCAGCTCTGGCGCGGGCTTCGTGCCGGCCAGCAATGGGTCTTGCCCATCCGGTACCAGCCATGCCGGGGCCGGGTATTGCCGCACCAATGGTCATACCACCTATGTGCCCAGCAATCGTGGTTCCTGCCCCTCTGGCACCAGCCATGCCGGGGCGGGATATTGCAAGGGGCGCTGATCGGCGCTGGCGCCATCCGGAAGGGATCGCTCATGCAGGCTATTGGCAAGGCATTGGGGCAAAGCCTGGATCAGGCGACCTATGCTGGCTATCGGCTGGGCTTTGAAGCCGCGCGGGAAGAAGCGGCGCTGCTCGCTGAAATGGCGGGTCAGTCGGCGCTGGCTGCCCAAATGCGGGCCATGCAGCCGCTACCCGACAAAGGGACCAAACCCGCATGACCCCGCGCCTAGTGGTGGAATGCCCCCATTGCGGCGAAGCCACTCAGGTGAACCGCTTGGCGCAGGATCAGGCCTTTTGTTCCTGCGCGGCGCAAAGGCCCTTGCCTCTGCCGGGTAAAGCCGGGGATGATAGAACCCTCAAGCAAAAGGTAGATTGATGTTTTTGCCAAGAATGGCCTGCGGGCTTGCGATGATGCGCCTTGGGGGCGCTGCCACCCTTGGCCTTGCCGGGCTGGCGGGCCTTGGCGCCATTGGGCTCGGCGCGGCCTATCTGTTGCGGCAGCGTATGAAGCAAAGCACCGATTGGGCCGAGGAATACCGCAAGCCCGTGCCGGATTTACCGCCTGACCCGGAATAAGGCCCGCTACAGGCGCCAGCCGCTATGCATGGCGACAATGCCGCCCGATAGGTTGCGATAGGAAACCCGCTCAAGCCCCGCGCGGCGCATCATGCCCGCCAGTTTTTCCTGATCGGGGAACATGCGGATGCTTTCGGCCAAATATTCATAGGAAGCACGGTCCTTCGCGACATATTCGCCAATCACCGGCAGCGCCTTGAAGGACCAGGTATCGTAAACCGATGCCAGGGCCGCGACCTCAACGCGGGAAAATTCCAGGCAATGAAAGCGCCCACCTGGGCGCAGCACCCGGCGCGCTTCAGCCAGCACCGCATCCTTGTCCGTGCAATTGCGCAAGCCGAAGGCGATGGAAACCCGTTCCACGCTGCGATCGGGCAAGGGAATACGCTCGGCATCGACACACAGAAAAGAAAGCCCCCGCGCCAAGCCCCGTGTCAGCGCGCGGCCTTGCGCGACTTCCAGCATCGCCGGATTCACATCGGAAAGAATGACCCGTCCCGCGCCCCGTTCCAGCGCAAGGAAGGAGATATCCCCCGTGCCCCCCGCGAGATCGAGCAGCGTGTCATGCGGCCCGGCACCGATGGCATTGACGAAAATGCGCTTCCAGATGCGGTGGACGCCCAGCGACATCAGATCATTCATGATGTCGTATTTGGGGGCGACACTTTCGAACACCGCGCGCACCATCCCGGTCTTTTCGGCCTTGGGGATTTTGCGGTAACCGAAATCTGTCTCTGGGGCGGCGGTGTCGTTCATGGCGTCAACATAGGCGCCAATCGGCGGAAAGGGGAGGGGCAATGCCCGAATTGCCGGAAGTGGAAACCGTGATGCGCGGGCTTCAGGCGGTGCTTGAAGGTGAACGCATCGCCTGGGCCGAAACGCGGCGCGATGGCATGCGCTTTCCCTTCCCGCCGCGCCTGGCAGACCGGCTGCGCGGCCGACGGGTGCTGGGTTTCCGCCGTCGGGCCAAATATATCCTGATGCGGCTTGATGGCGGTGAAAGCCTGCTGATCCATCTTGGCATGTCGGGGCGCATGGTGGCGCGGCGCGAAGGCGCAGCCCCGGTGCCGCGCGAGGGCAAACAGGGCCTATTCTCGGACGCGCGCGGCCATAACGCCCCGCCCGAGGCGCATGAGCATTTGGCCTTTGGCACCGAGGGCGGCTGGCATATCGGCTTTGTTGACCCGCGCCGCTTTGGCAGCGTTGATCTGGTAGCGACCGCGGATGAGGATCATCACAAGCTGCTGGCCAGCCTTGGTCCGGAGCCATTGGGCCCGGAAATAACCCCAGCCTGGCTTTCCGCCGCACTGGCGGGCAAGCGCACCCCCATCAAGGCCGCGCTTTTGGACCAGCGGGTGATTGCCGGGCTTGGCAATATCTATGTCTGTGAGGCGCTCTATCGCGCTGGCATCTCACCGCGCCGTTCCGCCCATACGGTGGCCGGGGCGCGGGCGGCCAGGCTGGCGCCCGCCATCCAGGCGGTGCTGACAGAGGCGATTGCCGCCGGCGGGTCCAGTCTGCGCGATTACGTGCGCGCCGATGGCGAGATCGGGCGCTTTCAGGAGAATTTCGCAGTCTATGGCCGGGAAGGGGAAGCCTGCCCCGGCTGCCCCGGCCAGCCGGAATGCCCCGGGATCAAGCGCATTGTGCAATCCGGCCGTTCGAGCTTTTTCTGCCCGGTCAAGCAGCGCTGAGTAGCGCCTGAGGTTTCAAGTCAGCGCAAGAAGCGGATGGTCTGCCCGCAGGCGGTTGGGGCAGAAGTCCCCCATGACACGTTTCCGCTGCCTCCCCATGGACCCCGAAGCCGCAAGCCGGTTTCGCACTTCCCGCCGTGATGATCGCGGCGGGATCATTCAGACCCGTGAGGTGGATGGGCCGGGCTATCCCTGCCGGGCCTGTCTGCGCCTGGGCCAGCCCGGCGAGGTGATGCTGCTCGCCTCCTGGGATTTGCCCCTGCCGCAGGGGCCGTATTGGACACCCTCGCCGGTGTTTCTGCATGCCCATGATTGCGGCGGGGCAGCGCTTGAAGATGCGCTGCCGGAAACCGTGCTGGTCAACAGCATCATCAGCCTGCGGCATTACGATGCGGCCGGCATGTGCCTTTATGACCTTGGCATTGTCCTGCCGGGGGAGGGGGCTGAGGCCGCGCTGCGCGCCAGGCTCGATGACCCGCGGGTGGCTTATGTGAATATTCACACGGCCCGGCCGGGCTGCTGGCTGACGCGGGTGGAGAAAATCTGAACCCAGGCGAAGCCCCGCCATGGGCAGTTTTCTTCGGCGACGTGCTATGGCCTTATGCGGTACGATAGATGAAGGAGAACCGCCATGGCGCCTGAAATGATCCTGGTTGAAACCCACGGCAAGACCGGGCTGATCCGGCTGAACCGGCCGCAGGCGCTGAATGCGCTGTGTGATCAATTGATGATCGAACTCGGCACTGCCTTGCGCGCTTTTGACAAGGATCCGGCGATTGCCGCCATTGTCATTACCGGCAGCGAAAAGGCTTTCGCGGCGGGCGCGGACATTAAGGAAATGAAGGATCGCAGTTTCCCCAATGTGTATTTCAATGATTTCATTGGCGCCAATTGGGAAACCGTGCTGGAAATCCAAAAGCCCGTGATCGCCGCCGTATCCGGCTTTGCGCTGGGTGGTGGCTGCGAATTGGCGATGATGTGCGACCTGATCATTGCCGCTGACACCGCGAAATTCGGCCAGCCGGAAATCAATCTGGGTATCATCCCAGGTGCCGGCGGCACGCAGCGGCTCACGCGCGCCATCGGCAAATCCAAGGCCATGGAAATGGTACTGACTGGGCGGATGATGAATGCCGAGGAAGCGGAACGCGCCAATCTCGTCTGCCGCGTCGTGCCGGCTGCGGATCTCATCGCTGAAGCGCTGAAGATTGGCGAGAAGATCGCGAGCCTTTCCGGCCCGTCGGTGGCCATGGCCAAGGAAGCGGTCAATGCCGCCTTTGAAAGCAGCCTGACCGAAGGGGTGCGCACGGAACGGCGCCTTTTCCTGTCGCTGTTTGCGACGGCGGATCAGAAGGAAGGCATGGCGGCCTTCGCAGAAAAGCGCAAAGCCGCTTTCACGAATCGCTAGGTCGTGTTGCGTTCACATGGCTTCACGCAACCCGCTCTAGTTCTTTGTTTTTCGGGCATCTCCACCCGTTCAGATGATGCCATCTGAACGTGATCTGCCCTAAAAGCCAAAGCCCCGGTCCAAACCGTCGCGGTAAGGATCGGGGCCGAAACCCTGGGTTTAATTACAATAATGATGATTTTTATCTGAGATTTATTTGAGTTAATGCTGGTGGTGAAAACCACAGATAAAACAAACCCTTCATGAATTTCTTCATGAAATGTTATTTTTCCCGTAAAACATATGGATAATTTTCGTAAATTAAATTAGTCTTCGATTAACCAAACGGAGACCGCAGCATGAGTGCTTCGACCATCACCCTTCCTGCAGAAACCTCAGCCGCGGAGGTTTTTGCCTTTCCGCAACGCCCGAAGGATCGGCTGCGCATCGCGCTGCATAAGCTTGAGGAAGCGCTCAACGCCCAAGCCCGTGCCAGCGCCGATTTCCGCGCCGCCATGGGGGAACTCAAAACCAAGGTCGGCACCATGCAGGAGGGGGTAATCGCCTATCGCGATGCGCTGGAGCGTACCGCCATTGAAATCGACCGCGCGGTGAAAAAAGCCAAGGAATTGCAGGAAACCGCGCAGCGTATGGTACCGCAGGGCTAACGCCCTTTGGCGCAGGCGCCACCCTGCGGGGATGGCGCCAATACGATGATGACCGGGCCGGTGGCGTACCGGCCCGTGCAGTCAGCGCCTTGGCCTCAAAGCTTCACACTGGCCCAAGCCCAGCTGCGCTTGGCCTGATCCGCCTTTTGCCAGGCCTGGATCTGGTCCTTCAACCGCAAGGTCAGGGCGATATCATCCAAACCTTCCAGCAATGCATCGCGCTTGCGCGCATCAATGCTGAAGGGAATTTCGGCGCCTTCTGGCGTGATGACCATTTGCCGCACCAGATCAATCGCCGTGCTGCGCGCGCCTTGGCTCGCTTCCGTTTCGGCGGCGATGCGCTTTACCACCTCCTCCGGCAAGGCGATGGGCAGCAAGCCATTCTGGAAGCAGTTATTGAAGAAGATGTCGCCGAAGCTTGGCGCAATAACGCAGCGTATGCCAGCGCCCATCAAGGCCCACACGGCGCCTTCGCGTGATGAACCGCAGCCGAAATTGGGCCCGGCGAGCAGAATGGGCGAATCACGATACGGCGCCTTGTTCAGCACGAAATCGGGATTTTCCGACCCATCCGGCAGCAAGCGCAGATTTTCAAAAGCGTAAGGCCCAAGCCCCGTGCGGCCCGTACCGACCAGGCGTTGGATGCGGATGATCAGATCCGTATCCACATTGGCGCGCATCAATGGGGCCGCGACACCATCAAGCCGAGTGAATTTTTCCATCTGATGCGCCCCTTATGCCGTA
>JBDKIR010000172.1:0-5754 GCA_039797035.1 Pseudomonadota bacterium
CATTTACGGAAACGGTCATGTCATTCAGGTCTTGGCCATCGGCAATCGCCAGATCATCGCCGATACCGCGCACCACCTCAGGGAAACGCGACAATTCCATATCCAGATAGCCATCGGAAAGCGCGTAAATCTCGATGCCATCAGCCGCCAACCTCACGGCCTTGCCGCCGGAAGCCCTGATGCGCTTGGTGGTCTCACCCATGGTGCAGTCCTTCTGAATCAGCTGTCCATGCGAAGATCAAGCGCATTGGTGATGGCTGTCCAGTCCTCCAGCGTTTTTTGCAGAAAGGCCCTGCAATGCGCCGGGGCGGGCAGGCTGGGAAAGCCGCGTTCTATCGTGATGGGCAGACCGGGCAGGCTTGGCATGCGCGCGGGAGGACGCGCGCTTATTGGTCGAACCCGGCCTGCGCATTAGCGCCGCTGATCTGCCACTTGCCTTTGTGGGTGGTGCGTGGGTTGATATCACCCAAGGCGATAAGGGTTGAGGGCTGATGCAAAGCTACGATTACATTGTGGTGGGGGCGGGTTCCGCTGGGGCGGTTGTGGCCAATCGGCTTTCGGCGGATCCGCGCAACAAGGTGCTATTGCTGGAAGCCGGGCCGGCTGATTACCGCTGGACGCGTATTCCGGTTGGCTATGCGCGCATGATCAATAACCCGGCGGTGAATTGGCTTTATACTTCTGAACCCGATGCGGCCACCAATGGCCGTCGTTTGCCGGTGCCGCGGGGGCGCATTCTGGGCGGTTCAAGCGCGATCAATGGCTTGGCCTTTGTGCGTGGTCAGGCGCAGGATTTTGATACCTGGGCACAGATGGGCAATCGCGGCTGGAGCTATGCCGATGTTTTGCCGTTCTTCAAGCGCATCGAAAGCTATGAGGGTGAGGGTGATAGCGCGTTTCGCGGCAAGGATGGCCCGCTGCGTGTCACCAATCCTGAACCGCGTGAGGCGATTTTCGCTGCCCTGATCAAGGCCGCAGGCGAAGTGGGCATTCGCCATAACCCTGATTACAATGGTGCGCGCCAGGATGGCATCGCCATGAGTCAGGCCAGCATTGCATCCGGCCGGCGCATGAGCACGGCGGCCTGTTACCTGGAACCCATCCGCAAGCGCGCCAATTTGCACATCGAAACCGGCGCCCTGGCGGAAGCATTATTGTTTGAAGGGCGGCGCTGCATTGGCGTGCGCTATGGCATGGCGGATGGACCGCGTGAGGCCCGGGCGGGGGCAGAGGTGATCATTTGCGGCGGGTCCATCAATTCGCCGCAATTGCTGGAACTTTCAGGCATTGGTCAGGCTGATCGTTTGCGCGACCTTGGTATTGAGGTGCGCCATGCGCTGCCCGGTGTTGGGGAGAATTTGCGCGACCATTACGCGCCGCGCACACGCTGGGCTGTCGGTGCCAAGGGCTATACACTGAATGATCGCGGGCGCGGTTTAGGGCTGGTGGGGCAGGCGCTGCGCTATGCGCTGACCGGCAAGGGCATGTTGGGTTCCGTCGCTGCCCCCATTCGCGCCTTCGTGTTTTCCCGCGATGGGCTTGAAGCGCCGGATTTGCTCTTGGGCTGGGTGCCGGCCTTTACGGAACAGGGGCCGAATGGCCCAAAAATCTCCGCCCAATCCGGCATGACTTGCTACGCCCATGTCATGCGCCCGGAAAGCAAGGGCCATATCCATATCACCTCAGCCGATCCAAGATCCGCGCCGGCCATCAATTTCAACTTTCTGTCGTCGCCGATCGATGCGGCGCTGACGGTGCGCGCGATTCAGATTGCGCGTTCGGTCATGTACGCGCCAGCCATGGCGCCCCTGCAATTGACCGAGGTTGCACCGGGTACGGCGCGCCAATCCGATGATGAAATCATTGAGTGGGTGAAGCAGGCGGCCGAGACCACCTACCATCCTGTGGGCACCTGCAAAATGGGCAGCGACCCCATGGCAGTGGTGGATGCGGAATTGCGGGTGCATGGCATTGCCGGGTTGAGAGTGGCCGATGCTTCGATCATGCCGACACTCACATCAGGCAATACGAATGCGCCTTCCATCATGATTGGCGAAAAAGCGGCGGATATGGTGTTGCAAAGCGCGGCGCGCCTGGCCGCCTGATGCTGCGCGCAGGAGAATGACTATGGATTTGATGCAGGCTGTCGCCGCGCAGACATCTTTCGTGCAGGGCTTGCTCGATGGTGTTGCCCGTATCGGCGCGGATCCGCCTGGCATTACGCGCGACGCCTATGGCCGGGGTGAGAATGACGCCCATGCGCTGATCGCGCAGGCTGGCCAGACCCTGGGGCTGACGGCCAGCGTTGATGCGGGTGCCAATCTTTCCTTGCGCTGGGCCGCGGCCAAGCCGAAAGCGCCGCCCATCCTGATTGGATCCCATCTGGATAGTGTGGTGCAGGGGGGCAATTTTGATGGCGCCGCCGGTGTGATTGCCGGGCTTGGTACCATTGCCGCGCTGCAGGCCGCAGGCATGGCGCCGCGCCGCGATATTGAAGTGCTGGCCTTGCGTTGCGAAGAAGCGGTGTGGTTCGGCCTGGGTTTGATCGGCAGCCGGTGTCTGCTCGCGCGTTTGCCGCAGGGGGCCTTGGCGTTGCGCCATGCACGGACTGGCAAAACACTTTCCGAAAGCATTGCAGCCTGTGGCGGCGCGCCCGCGGCCTTGCAGGCGGGCCAGCCCTTGCGCGATCCGTCCTCCATCGGCGCCTATCTGGAACTCCATATCGAACAGGCGCCGCAGCTTATCGAAGCGGATGCGCCAGTGGCGATATGCCTCGCCAATCCGGGTAATCTGCGCCACCCCTTCATCCGCATTACGGGGGAGGATGCGCATACCGGCCTGCCGCATCGTTTCCGACGGGATGCCGCTTTGGCGGGCGCTGATCTTTCGCTCGCGCTCGAAAAATTATGGCTGGAGGAGGAAGCCGCGGGGCGCGCCATGGCGGTGACCATTGGGCGCTTTTTCACGCCGACTGATCGGCATTCCCTGACTGCTGTGTCCGGTGGCTTTGAAATGAGCCTGGATCTGCGCGCCTATGACGCTGAGCATCTTGTGCAGCTGGAAAAGAAACTGGGCGCTGTGGTGGCTGAGGTAGCGGCGCGCCGCAGCGTGACCATCACGCTTGGTGAACGCAGCACGGCAGCCCCGGGCTTGATGGATAAGGGCATCATGGCAGGCCTCGCGCGTGCGGCGACGGCGGCGGGCATTACGGCGCCATACCTCAATAGCCCTGGCACCCATGATGCCAATAATTTCGCCGCATCGGGTATCAAGACCGGGATGTTGTTGGTACGCAATCAGAACGGAAGCCACAACCCGCATGAGGCGATGGAGACGCGTGATTTGATGTCCGCCATTGCGGTGCTGGCCGGTTGGTTGCAGGAGGCCGCGGGCTGACCATTGGCGGGAAGGCCGCTGACCTAGGCTGGTTCCAGCTTTGAGAGAAAAAGTGTCAAAGTCGGCCCAGCCAGGATCGCTTCCCGTGAGATCGGCTTCGCGTAGGAATCCGAATCAATGAAACGCAAGGGATAACGCGCTTCCAGCAAGGCTAGGGTTTTTTCCGGATCGCGGCATCTTTTGGCATCGAATTCCAGCAAGATCCGGAGCGATGGGCTGCGCTGGATCAGGCCCGCCATGCCTTCCAAAACGCCCTGTTCCAATAATGTTGCGGAGATATGGATAAAATCGGCGCTGTCTGGTTCCAGGCCATCCAGGGTCATGGCCGGGGCAACGCAACTTCTTTGGCTGCCGCGGCGTTGGAAAATTGCTGCATTCGGGGCCTGCACGGGGCCAAGCAAAGATGCGGGCATTTCAAGCGCTGCAACCGCCTGCTTCGCGGCCACCAGGCGATGGCACACGACTTGTGAATCGCGACCATTGAGCGCGAGATTGCGCCGCAGCAGCGTGTGAAGCCAGGGATTGAATTCAAGCGCGACGACCCGACCTTCAGGCCCAACTAATTCACTCAACAACAGGGTGTAGTAGCCATAACCCGCTTCAAGATCGTAGGCGGTTTCGCCACGGTTGAGATTGCGGCAGATGAAGGCTGTGACCCAATATTGCCAATAGCCTTCCAGCATCAAATGCGGTGCTACGGCGTGGTCCGCCGCATCCACATACATCTTGTACCGCCCGAGAATGCGGCAGAGTACTGTGCCATCCGGCAGGTGGACGGTGTGGATGCGTTCCCGCACCGCGGCTTCAAAATCCCGCCGCGTGACGGTGCCAACCAAATCCTTCACCGATTTGACATCGCGACGGCCAAATTCGCTATTCAGTCGCGCCACGCTGTTTTTCAGCAAGGCGAGTTCCGAACGCAATTGGAACGCCCCTAGACTGCCGCCCGAAGGGGTTCCATGGAAAAACCTACCAAAAAACCTTGCCAAACGGGTGGCCGGACGGCCAAAAGGACTGGGGGCAGGGTCGAAGGGCACTCTTTGTATCAACCTTTTCACTTGCACGTATCTTGCGTGTAATTTTATGCAAATAAAACAAAAATGCAATCAATTATACGCTTAACGCCGAAGGGAATGATCCATGCTGACAAATCGACGCAGGCTTTTTGGGGCAACCGGTGCGCTTTTGGCCGCGCCAGCCTTGATCAGCCGTACTGAGGCCCAAACCAGCGCCGCGCCGCAGGGCCAAGCGCCGGGCTTTTACCGCTTCAAGGTCGGGTCCTTCACCATCACCACCGTTCATGATGGTTTTGTCTCACGCCCCTTGGATGGCTTCGTGCTGAATGCGCCTCTGTCGGAAGTGCAGAATGTGTTGCGCGATGCCTTTCTGCCGACGGATCGCATGGTGGTCCCCTATACCGTCACCTTCCTGGATACAGGGCGCGATCTGATTGTGTTTGACAGTGGCAATGGCGTCACCCCTGCGGGTGCCAGCATTGGCCGGATGATCGGCAATATGCAGGCCGCCGGCATTGACCCGGCCAAGGTGACACGCGTGGTCATGAGCCATTTTCATGGCGATCACGTGAATGGCCTGTTGAATGCCGAAGGGCAGGCGGCTTTTCCGAATGCCGAATTGATCGTGCCGGAAGCGGAGATCGCCTGGTGGGGTGATGCGAGCAATGCCACGCGTAGCCCTGAATTCCAGCGCGGTAACTTCGCCAATAGCGCAAGGCGTCTGGCGCCCTATACCGCGCGCATGCGGCGTATTGGCCCGGATACCGAGGTTGTTCCGGGCGTACGCTCCGTCGCCGCTTACGGCCATACGCCGGGCCATACCTGCTATCACATCGCTGATGGTGCTGATCAGATGATGTTCGTGGCCGACGCCACCAATCGGCCAGAGCTTCTGGCGCGCCGGCCCGATTTCCACATCCTGTTTGATTTTGATCCGGTGGCTGCTGAAACCGCTCGTCGGCGCATCTATGACCGTGTGGCGACCGATCGTATTCGCATCACCGGCTATCATTTTCCCTTCCCGGCCAATGGCTACATGGTCAAGGAAGGCACTGGCTATCGCTTCGTCGCCGCGGATTGGCTGAGCGCGGTGTAGTCACGTGTCATGGCTGATCAGGCGCCCGGCGCCTGGTCAGACGTGAAAACTCTCCCCGCAGCCGCAGCGGCCCTTTTCATTCGGGTTGGTGAAGGTGAAGCCGGCTGACATGGTTTTCACCTCATAATCCATCACCGTTCCGATCAGGAACAGCGTCGCCTTGCGGTCCACCAGCACGGTCACGCCCTTATCCGTGACGCTTTCATCGCCCGCGCTTGGCGCATCCACCCAGGAAAGATCATAGGC
>JBDKIR010000173.1:0-7139 GCA_039797035.1 Pseudomonadota bacterium
ATACCGCCAAGGCGCCGGAAGAATCGGTTCTTGCCGCATCCGCCGTGGCCGAAGCTGTTCCCGATGACCCTGGGCCCGCCGAATCCGGCACCACCAGCACCACACGATCAGGCCCGATAACGGTTTCTTCGCCCTGCTGCAGGGTCAGGCTGAGTTCGATCGCGCCGGGCGGGAAAGCTTCCGCCGGCAAAATCACGAATTCACCGCGCCGATCAGCCCGCGCACGGCCCAATTCACGCCCATTGCCCGATAGGAGAATGACCTCAGCCCCCGGCGCGGCGCGGCCGGCAATCACGGCACTGCCCCGCGCGCCCACCCGCACCACATCAAAGCGGGGGGGAGCAATGGCTGCGCCCCCACGCGCGGTGGCATTGGCTCCCGGCGGGGCATGGTTGGGCGTCTGTGTCGCCGCCGCTGACGCTGAAGCTTCGGCCCTCTCACGCTGTTCTGGGCGCGGCGCCAGGCTTTCCTGCAAGGCGCCATAGTCGGTCTGCGGCAATGGGGGATCGAAGGCGCCCAAGCCGAAAAGGGTGACAAGCGCCATCACCAGGATCGCTGCCAGACCGACCAGCCATTTGCCGCCCATCCTGCCTGCCCCTTGCCGCCGGGTTCCATCCACCGAATCGCCATCGGCGGGATGACTGAATTATCAATATTTAAACCGCTTCAATCAAACAACGCTTGAAGCATGGGCCACAAGCCATCAGGATTATCAAAACCCTATCCGAGTGGTTCCATGCACGAAAAAATGATCCGTATGCGGCTTTGGGACCGGCCGGTGCGCCTGTTTCATTGGAGCCTGGTGGTCCTGGTGGCGACCTCCTTCGCCAGCGGCAAGGGCGGGGTCTGGGGGCTTCATATGGCCGCAGGCTATGCCATTCTGACCCTGGTGCTGTTCCGCCTGCTTTGGGGGTTTTTCGGGTCTGCCAATGCGCGCTTTGCCCATTTCGTGAAATCACCGCTGGCCGCCTTGCGGCAATTGCGCCATTTCCCGCGCCGGACCCCGGATCATGAAACCAGCCATAATCCGGCAGGCGGCTGGATGGTGGTTATCCTGCTCGCCTTGCTCTTTGCGCAGGCCTTCAGCGGGTTATTCACCAATCATGATGTGGGCTTCAGCTATTCCCAGCACGGCCCCCTCGCGCTCAAGGTAAATGAGGCGCTGTCGGAGCAATTCTCCGCCCTGCATCTGGCCATCCAGCGCTATCTGCTGGTCGCCATCGCGCTGCATGTGGCGGCCATCATGGCCTATAAGATCATCAAAGGGCATGAATTGGTGCTGCCCATGCTGACGGGGGAGAAATTGCTCCCCGCCACCATCCCCGCCCCAAGCCTGGCCCCGGCGCGGCGCGGCCTTGGCCTGCTCGGCCTGGCAGCGGCGCTGGTTTACGGCTTCATCCGCTTTTTCTGAGCGACACCCCGCGCGCGCGGGGCGCCACAGCGCAACCGGGCTTGGGCTTTTTTAGCGCGCCGGCCCGCGATAGGGGCGATGGCAGGCGCCGCAGGTGGCGCCAGTTTGCTGGAAGGCGGCCGCGAGCGCTGCCTGATCCCCGGCAGTGGCCGCCGCCTGCAAGGCCCGCAATTGCGTGACCATATTTGTATTGGCGGTCTCAAACCCCGCGCGATCGGACCAAATCGCCGGCAAGGCCCGCGTATCCCCGGTACCGCTGCCGGCCGGGAAGCGCGCGGGCAGGCCTTCAAAAAAGCCGATCATGCCGGAAATCCCGCCCGTCAGGCTGCGCGGATCGCCCCGCTGATCCACCACCGCCTTGATGGCTTCCATCTGCCGCGCCACGCCCTTCAGCCCATCGCGGCGCGCGGCAATCACATCGCCTTGCGCGAAGGCAGAGCCAAGGCCCGCCAACAAACCAATAGCCACAATGGATCCAGCCAAGATTTTCATCGTCTTCCCCCGCACACCTGAATGCATACTTTGCCTAAAGGAAAGGACATCGTCGCGCAATCAAACCATCACAGCTCTGTGATCAATCCGGAAAAGAAGCTCGCCACACGGCTTGCAGCCCCCTGCCCTGCCCGCTATACCGCCCGCTCCCGCCGAGGGCCGGTAACGGAGTGTAGCTCAGCCTGGTAGAGCACTGTGTTCGGGACGCAGGGGCCGGAGGTTCGAATCCTCTCACTCCGACCAGGGTCGTTTTAAGCCATTGATTTGAATAATTTAAATGGTCGGCATTAGCGCGCCGCCCAGAACATCAAGGCGCGCGCCGGCCATACCCATGCCACCCCCGCCAGCGCGAAATAGCCGAATTCCACCAGCCAATGCGCCCCCAGCACGTAATCCGCGAGCGAAATCGCCGCGGCGACGTAAAGCGCGAAGCCAATCAAGCCAATCAGGAGAGCGATCAGGGATTTTGACATGCCACAGCAATGGGGCTTTCCAGGGATTTCGCCAAGACTGTCAACTTAACTGGACATTTGAACTGTCGTGTATTTATGATCCCGCTTGGGTGGACGGAACCGGGCCGAAGCGCCGGTTTTTTGCTCTCGCCTACAGGAAACGACAATAGAAATTGCGCCAAACCGTGACAAATTCAGCCGAAGATCTTGATCTGAAAAGCCATATTCGTGGCATTCCGGATTTCCCGAAGCCCGGAATCCTCTTCTATGATATTTCGACGCTGCTGCGGCATGGCCCAGCCTGGCGCGCCGCGATGTCGCGCATGGCAGCGGCGATTCGCCCCTATAAGCCGGATGTGCTGGCGGGAATCGAAAGCCGCGGCTTTCTGGTCGCCGCGCCTCTCGCGCTGGAATTGGGGATCGGCTTCATCATGCTGCGCAAGCCGCGCAAACTGCCCGGCGCGCGGATCGGGCTGGATTATGCCCTGGAATACGGCACCGACCGAATCGAAATGCAGGCGGATGCCGTGACGCCCGGCCAACGCGTTGTGCTGCTGGATGATCTTTTGGCCACGGGCGGCACCATGGCGGCGGGCATTTCCCTCTTGCAGCAAGCGGGCGCGGTGGTTCCGGCTGCTGCGGCGCTGATTGAATTATCATTCCTGGAAGGCAGAAGGCGACTCGATGTCCCATTCGAAGCGCTCGTCTCCTACAGCGAATAGCCTCGCCGCGACGCTTAGCGCGCCCATGCAGGCTGTGCTAGGTTCGGCGGTGCGCGCCGCGCCGACGGGCGTTGTGGTGTGTGATCCCAATTTGCCGGATTGCCCGATCATCTACGCCAATCCGGCTTTCTATCGGATCACGGGCTATCCCGAAGAAGAAGTCATCGGGCGCAATTGCCGTTTTCTGCAAGGCCCGGGCACCAATCCGCGCCATATCCAGGCCATTCGCAACGCGCTGGAAGAAGGCCGCGCGATCGATATTGAAATCGTCAATCACCGCAAGGATGGATCGCGCTTCGTCAATGAACTGCATCTCTCCCCGGTTTATGATGAAGAAGGCCAGCTCAGGCATATTCTCGGCATTCAGCATGATGTTTCCGCACGCGAACAATTCGCGCGCGACGCGGAACGTGCCCGGCGTGCGGCCGAACGCGCCAATGCAGAAAAAAGTGATTTCCTTGCCTTCATGAGCCATGAAATCCGCACGCCGATGAATGGCGTGATGGGCACGATTTCTCTGCTGCTCGACACCACGCTGGATGCCGAACAGCACGCCTATGCCGAAACCGCACGGCGCTGCGGGGAAATGCTGCTCGCGACCGTCAATGAAATGCTGGATCTTTCCCGCATCGAAGCCGGGCATTTGGCGATTGAGGAAGAGGCTTTCGACCTCGCCGCACCGGTTTCAGAAGTGCTCGACCTTTTGGCGCCGGCGGTGGCGGAAAAGGGCATCCGGCTTTCGGGTAGTATTGACCCGATGCTGCCTGCGCGCGTCATTGGCGATGCGCGGCGCCTGCGGCAAGTGCTGCTCAATCTTGCTGATAACGCCGTGAAATTCACTGCCTCGGGCGGGGTTGGCATTCGGGTGGAACGCTCCGAAACGGCGGGCCAGGTACGCTTTGCCGTGGCGGATACCGGTATCGGCATTCCGCCTGAAGTCCAGGCGCGGCTTTTCGGCCGTTTCGCCCAAGGCGGGCCGGAAACAGCCCGGCGCTATGGTGGTTCCGGCCTTGGGTTGATGATCTGCAAGCGCCTGGTGGGGCTGATGGGCGGGCGCATCGTGCTCGCTTCAACGCCGGGCAAGGGTTCCACCTTCTCCTTCGATATTCCGCTGCGTGCCATTGCGGAATCCGGGCGGCCGCCAAGTACGCTGCTGCCCACGCCCGCCATCGCCAAGCCGCTCCCCGGGGCGCGTGGACGCATCCTGATCGCCGAGGATGGGGAGGCCAATCAGCTTGTTGCCGCGGCCATTTTGCGCAAGGCGGGCTATGCCGTTGATCTTGCGCGCGATGGTGATGAAGCGGTCGGCGCGGCGCGCACTGCCGCTTATGATCTGGTGCTGATGGATGTGCGCATGCCGCGCATGGATGGCTTTGCCGCCACCGCCGCCATACGCGCCCTGGATGGTGCGGCCGCGCGTGTACCCATCATTGCCATGACCGCCGCGGCCATGCCCGATGATGTGGAACGCTGCCTGGCGGCGGGCATGGATGCGCATATTGCCAAGCCGATGGATCTGACTGCCCTGCTCGGCGCCGTATCCGACATGCTGGAATCACGCCCGCGCCGTTCACGCCCCGTGACCGCTTCCGCGGAACCGGATCCCGCCGGGCCGACATTGATCGATCACACCACCTTGCAGGAATTGCGCGCCGCCGTCGGCCCTGGGCGCCTGCCCAGGCTGATCAGCGTCTTTGCCGAAGAAACGCGCAGCCGTGTCGCGCGTTTGACCGCGACAGATGATCTCTCCGCCATCGAGGATGAGGCGCATGGCATGAAATCCGCCGCTGGCACTTTCGGCGCGGCAGCCTTGCGCACCATTGCCGCGCAATTGGAAGAAGCCTGCGCCGCGCGTGATCGCGTGAAGATCGATGAGTTGCGTCGTGGCCTGCCAAATCTGGTGGAAAAAAGCCTGGCGGCCTTCCCGAGCAGTGGCGCCATGGGGCCCGCGCGCAGCGAATAGGCGGATGCGCCCTGGCGCGTCGCGTTTTGCGTCACGGCGCCGCGATCGATCAGGCGATTTCGCGGATCAGTTTGCGTTTTACCGCCTGGCCGAAACTGTTGAAATCCTCGGCAACAATCAGGAAGGCGCCCGGCCCGCCAATCACATGGTCGCGGAAGTAAAGATCGAGATTGGCCGGTGGCGGGCGGCCAAAGGTCGGCCGATCATTGATGATGGGCAGCCCATTGATCACAATGCCTTCCGCCACCGCTTCGTCACGCTGCATTTCAGCCGGCGGGCCGCTATTATTGACGCCATCGCCTGAAATATCGATCACGCGCCGCGTGGCTTCAAAAGGACAATCGCGCAGCACCCGGCGCGCATGCATGATGGCGCCTGAAATCGATGTGCGGGAGAGTGAGGCGCGCGGCGCCGCCGCCAAAGCGGCCGCCCAGGCCATGGCATCCGCTTCAGTTGCAATGCGCGTCCAGGGCAGCACGGTGTGCTGGTATTCGAAGCCCGCCCATTCAACATAAGTCAGGCCGATGGCACCAATCATGCCGCCACGAATGGCCGCCAGCACTGCAGAATCAATGATCGCGGCGCGATAGCCTTCGCGTTGCAGCCGCGCCTCATCCTCATCGATGGAACGGGAAACATCAACGGCCAGCACCAACGCCACATCCACCGCTTCAGTGGCATGGGCGGGTATCGGTTCAGCCAAGGCAAGACCGCTGGCTGCGGCCAGAAGCATTCGGCGCTGCATGGGCGTACCCTTCTGCAAGGTGCCCATGCTGACCAAGCGTGGCGGGATTTACAAGTTCTGCAAAACAACCTCGGCCACATGGGCCGCATCGGCTTCCGACATATAGGCATGCATGGGCAAGGACAGGACCTGATCCGCCAGCTGTTCACTGATGGCGAGCGGGGGAGCTTCGCCCTGATAAGCCGCCGCGTGATGCGCCGCGTAGGCGGGCTGATGATGCAAAGGCTTCGGGTAATAGATGCCCGAGCCAATGGCTTGCGCCGACAGCGCCGCCTGCAGCTTGGCGCGTTGATCACGATCACGCAGGCGCACCGTATAAAGCCCCCAGGCATTTTCCGCCCCAGCCGGGGCCGCCTGAATGCCAACGCGCCCACCCAGCGCCGCGTTATAAACGGCGGCGATCCGCGCACGCGTAGCGAGTTCCCCGGCCAGCAGCGGCAATTTCGCTGCCAGAATGGTCGCCTGCAGCGTATCCAGCCGGCCATTCATGCCAGTGCGTTCCACCTGATAGCGGGTCTTGCCTTCGCCATGGGTGCGCAGGCTGCGATAGAGTTCCGCGCGCGCCGCATCATCGGTGATCAAGGCCCCGCCATCGCCATAAGCGCCCAGCGTCTTGGTCGGGTAGAAGGAAAGCGCCGCGGCATGGCCCCAGCGGCTGAGCTTCTTGCCATGCAGCGAACCGCCAAAGGCCTGCGCCGCATCATCCAGGGCAAACATGCCTTCCCGGGCGCAAATCGCCTCAATCGCCGGCCAATCGGCGGGCAGCCCAAAAAGATCCACCCCCACCACAGCGCGCGGCCGTAACCTGCCCTGTTGCTTGATCAGGGCAAGGCGGCGTTCCAGATCGGCGATATCGATATTGTAGCTGTATTTATCGACATCGACGAAAATCGGGGTGGCGCCCAGCACCAGCGGAACCTCGGCCGTCGCCGTATAGGTGAAGGCGGGCAGGAACACCGCGTCACCCGCACCGATATCTTCGGCCATCATGGCGATCTGCAAGGCATCGGTGCCGGAGGAGACCCCCACGCAATGTGCCGCGCCGGCGAAATCGGCCAAGGCGGCCTCAAGCTCCGCCACTTCTGGCCCCATGATGAAACGGCCCGAATCGAGCACTGCGGCAATACGCCGATCAAGTTCCGGACGAATCAGTTTTTGCTGGGCCAGCACATCAAAAAGCGCGACGGGTCTTGGGGCGGTCATGCGGGGTGGGACCCTTTCAAACAAGGAGACGGCGAAACTGAACCCATGCGACCCGCCTGCCAAGCGCGAATGATCGCGAAAAAGCGTTTCATCGGCCTTCAAGGCAAAATTATGCGCGCCCCGCGCCCGGCCGGGCTTCCAACGCGGCAAT
>JBDKIR010000174.1:0-6622 GCA_039797035.1 Pseudomonadota bacterium
CATTGTTCGGCCCCTTCGCCACCGCCTTGCATGAGCCAATCCTGCGCAAAGCCACGCGCCCCTTCCGGGTCCATCAACAGAAGGTCAAGGCAGCGCGTATATTCAGGCGCCTGGGACAGGCGCGGCGGGTCGGGCGGAACCGGCAATTCAGCCAAGGTCGCCTCTTCCGTCAGCCACCCGTGCCACCACGCGCCGCCAGCCATCCCCAATGCCAACAGCGCCAAGGCAGCCCCGGCCATGATTATCGGCTTACGCGTCATGGCGTTTATCTAGCGCGGTTGCGCCGGGCTTGCACCTTTCCGCAGGCTTGGCTGGCGGGAATGTGCGGCACGTGGCAGAAAAACCATGCGAAAGGTAACCCATGTTGATCATTGCAGGGCTTGGATACGCCGGAAAAGCCATAGCCAGCGCCGCGCTGGCGGCGGGGTGGCGCGTTGCCGCGACCTCTCGCAATCCCGCATCCCTTTCCGCACCCAGCGGTGTGGAGGTGCTGAATTTCAGCACCGCGACCACCGCCTTTGCCGAAGCGACCCATTGGCTGATTACCACGCCCCCGGATGAGGTTGGGGACCCGGTGCTGCAACATCATCAATCCGCTTTGGCATCGGGGCGGCTGCGCTGGATTGGCTATCTTTCCACCACCGGGGTTTACGGGGATCGCGCCGGCGGTGTTGTGGATGAAGCCACCCCTCCCGCCCCCGGTCAGCCACGCAGCCAAAGGCGCTTGGCGGCGGAAGAAGCCTGGCGCGCGGCACGGCCCGCCGGCGCGGCCTTGGATCTTTGCCGCGTGGGTGGAATTTATGGGCCAGGCCGCACACCCTTTGGTGAATTGCGCGCGGGTGTGGCGCGGCGCGTGGTGAAGCCCGGCCATAGCTTCAGCCGCATCCATCGCGACGATATCGCCCATGCGGTCATGGCCGCCATCAGCACCTCACCGCCGCCGGGCTGCCGCGTGCTCAATTTCGTTGATGATGAACCCGCTGCCAGCGCCGATGTCATGGCGGAAGCGGCGCGGCTGCTGGGGATGCCATCGCCGCCCGCGATCCCGTTTGAGGAAGCGCGCGCCACCATGTCCCCCATGGCGCTTTCCTTCTGGGCGGAAAATCGCCGCGTCGCGAATGCCGCCACCAAGGCAGCGCTTGGGATTGCGTGGCGCTACCCGAGTTATCGGGAAGGTTTGGCGGCGAGCCTAGCTGAGGAGCGGCGCCAGGGTTTCGGCCAGTAACGCCAAATCCTCCTCCCGCGACAGGCGATGATCACCATCCTTGATCAGCGTTACGCGCACATCATCCCCGGTCACCGCTTCCGCAATGCGCAGCGCATGGCGCCAGGGCACATCCGGGTCCTGCTGGCCCTGTAAAATGCGCAAGGGGCAATCAAGCGTGATTGGCGCGCCCAGCAAAAGCTGGTTACGGCCATCTTCGATCAAGGCGCGGGTGATGGGATAGGGCGCGCCATATTCGCTTGGACGATGCCACACGCCATCGCGCATAATCGCCTCACGCACGGCGGGCGGAAATTCCGCCCACATCAAATCCTCGGTGAAATCCGGCGCCGGCGCGATGCCGATCAAGGCGCGCACCGCAACCCTGCGCCGCGCGGCCAGCAGCAGCGCAATCCAACCACCCATGGAAGACCCGATCAGGATTTGCGGGCCATCGGTCAGCGCCGCAATCACACATGCCGCATCCTCGGCCCAACGCCCGATGGTGCCATCCTCAAAGCGGCCTTCTGAGGTGCCATGGCCCGAGTAATCAAAGCGCAAAAACGCCTGCCCATGCGCGGCGCACCATGCAGCAAGAAACTCGGCCTTGCTGCCCGTCATGTCGCTATTGAAGCCACCCAGAAACACCACGCCAGGGCCACGCCCGGCAATGCGTCGCCAGGCCAGATGCACGCCATCGCCGCGATCAAGCCGCCCGGTTTCTTCCTTCATGCGCGCGGCAATCCACGCTCTGCGAGGGAAGCGAATAACGCGCCAATACCGTAACGCCAGGGCGGGCATTCATCGGTGCGATCCACCTCATTCACCAGAACACCCAACCGCGGTGATGCAATCCGCACCACATCCCCTTCCCGATGCGTGAAGCCCATGCCGGGCGCGCCGCGATCCTTGGCCGGTGAGAAAGGCGTGCCGAGGTAGAGCACCGCGCCATCCGGATATTGATGATGTGCGCCGATCATTTGCGCAACCACATCGGCCGGGTCGCGGCTGATCGCGCCGACCGGCCCGCTTTCCGCCAATTCAAACCCATCGCGCCCGGTAATCGTCAGGCTGAGTTCCGCGCGTCGCACATCTTCCAAGGTGAAGCCCGCATCAAACAACCGGATCATGGGGCCGAGCGCGGCAGAGGCGTTATTGTCCTTCGCGCGCCCCAGCAACAAGGCGCTGCGGCCTTCGACATCGCGCAGATTGACATCATTGCCGAGTGTCGCGCCCTGGATGCGCCCCTTGCCATTCACCACCATCACCGCTTCCGGTTCAGGATTGGACCAGGCAGAGACAGGATGCACGCCAATCTTGCTGCCGGTGCCAACAGAAGCCATGGCGGGGCATTTGGTGAAAATCTCCGCATCCGGGCCGATGCCCACTTCCAGATATTGGCTCCACCAACCCTTTTGCAGCAAAGCGGCTTTCAAGCGCATGGCTTCCGCGCTGCCGGGAATGATCGCCGCCAGATCATCACCAATGATGCTGCGAAACTCGGCGCGCACCGCTTCCGCCTGGCCGGCATCACCACGGCAGCGTTCTTCCACCACGCGTTCCAGCATGCTGCGCACATAGGTCACACCGGCGGCTTTCACCGTTTGCAGATCAATCGGCGATAGCAGAAATGGCTTGGCAGGATCACGCGCATTCCAGGCTGAATTGGCGAGTAGCGCCGCAAGATCCAGCGTGATGGCTTGGCCGCGCCCGGTGATGGCGCCAAGCGCATCATCCGCTTCCAGGAAACGTGACGCGGTGCCGAAGGCCGGCGTCAGATCATAGGCCGCGCCGCGCGCGAAGCCGATCACGCAGGGCCCTTCGGGCCGCATGACACGGGCGCAGAAATGCCCTTCCGCGAAATCCACCGGCAAATGACTGAGATCGAGATACATCCTGCCCCCTTGAACGACGCGCCGCTGGCGCGCCAGCGCCATAGCTCAATGGAATTGGCGCGTTTCCGCAAGCGGGTCAAAACCGCGCAACCCATGACAATCACTTGCGCTGCATCAAGGAAAGCCTTTGGCTTATGCGGCACCAGGACCCCATGCAGGAGCCTTCCGTCATAGCCTCGGCCAGCACTGAGCATCCGTTTCTGACCGCTGCGGGCACCGCTGCGGCCCAGGCCTTGCTCGGCGCGGCGGAACCCCTGCTCATCCCCCGGCGCGCAACGGTCTTTGCCCCGCAAGATGCGACCAAGGCGGTCTATCTCCTGAAGGAAGGGTCCATTGGCTTATCCGGGACCGAGGATAGTGAAGCGCGCGGTGTGATCGAAATTCTGGGGCCGGGTGATTGCTTTCTGCTCCCAGCGGTTATTCTGGGCGGGGCCTGGCCCTTCGGCGCTGAGGCGCTGACGCCCTGCCGACTGCTCCGCATTCCGGCCGATGCCTTCCATGCCACGCTTGCCGCTGAACCAGGATTGGCGATTGCAAGTATGGCCCTGATGTCCAAGCAATGGCGCGCCCTGGCGGATCAATTGCTGGACATGAAAATCAACAAGGCCAGCGACCGGGTGGTGCATTTCCTTGCCCAGCGCGTTTTGCCGAATGGGCGCGTCGCCATGCCGGAACCCCGCGCCGTGATCGCGGCCCGGCTTGGCATGACACCGGAAAGCCTTTCCCGCGTCATGCATGGGCTGGAAGCTGCAGGGGTGGTGCGCTTGAAGGGCCGCCGCGTTGAAGTGGCCGATGCCAAAGCCTTGCGGCACTTCGCCCCCTGACACGGCAGGGCAGCTTGGCCACGGGCAGCACGGCCAAGCTTGGCGCGTAGCAGCGCGGCCGCCCCCTTCCGGTGCCGATCACCTGCGGTTAGGCTTCCTTGGTAACAGAGGAAACATGCCATGGCCCGCGTCCCGGATTTGACGGTTGATGATCTTGCCGAAGCGGATCGCGATCTGCTGAAGCGCCCCATCGCGCTGCATAAGGCGCTGACCAATAGCCCCAAGGCCGCGCGGGCTTTTTCGGGCCTGGGCCAATTCATTCGTTACGGTTCCCGGTTGGACCCCAGGTTGCGCGAATTGGCCATTCTGCAGGTGGGCTGGCAGGCACGCTCCCCCTATGAATGGTCCCACCATGTCAAAATCGGCAAGGATTTCGGCGTCAAGGATGCCGATATCAAAGCGCTGATTGCCGAAAGCCGCGGCGAGGATTCGGGCCTGGAACCCCTGGCGAAGCTGGTCCTGTGCGCGGCACGGGAAGCGGCGGCCGGGCCTGGCGTCTCCGAAGCCACCTATAAGGCGTTAAGCGCGCATTTCGATCACGAATTGATGGTCGATCTGGTGGTGACGATTTCCTTCTATTGCGCGGTGGTGCGCACGCTCTCCTCCCTCGCGATTGAGGTGGAGCCGGAATACCAACCTTACCTGGACGCCTATCCGCTGCCGGCCTGAATGGCGGCGGGCCATTCCGCTTTTGCTGAACAAGTGATGGCCAAAGCTTAAGCGGCGTGCGCCTTGGTTAAGGCGGCGCGCCGCCCCGGCAGCCTATGCGCAACCTAACGCCGGGATGCTCCCCCCTGGGTTGCAGAAAATTTTTACCGAAAACCCGAAGCCAAGCCCCGCGTTAACCTTTTCGTTAATGCTTGCAGAGGAGAATATCGACGCCTGATCGCAAAGGGGCAGGCGGATATGGCGCTACACATGGTTCGGGCCGGGGTATTGGACATGGCGGTAGAGATCACGGGGCCGCAAACCGGCCCTGTGGCCATCCTGCTGCATGGTTTTCCCGATGATGCCCGCGCCTGGGACGGCGTAGCCCCCAAGCTTGCCGAAGAAGGCTGGCGCGTTCTGGTGCCCTATTTGCGCGGCTATGGCGCAACGCGCTTTCTGGCCGCCGAGACACCCCGTTCAGGCGAACAGGCGGCGCTTGGGGCCGATCTGCTCGCCTTGATGGATGCGCTGGATATCCGCCAAGCCATGCTGGCCGGCTATGACTGGGGCGGGCGGGCCGCCTGCGTGGTGGCCGCCCTTTGGCCGGAACGGGTGCGCGGCCTGGTTTCCGCCAATGGCTATAATATCCAGGACATCGCAGGCAGCCTGCGCCCCGCCGCCCCGGAACAGGAAGCCCGCCATTGGTATCAATGGTATCTGCAAACCGACCGGGGGGCAGCCGGGCTCGCACAGAACCGGCGGCCGTTTTGTGAGCTGCTGTGGCGCATGTGGTCGCCCAGCATGGCCTTTACCGCGCAAGAATATGCGGAGACCGCCGCCAGCTTTGACAATCCGGATTTCGTCGCGGTGGCGGTGCATTCCTACCGCCATCGGCACCGGGCGGTGGCGGGTGACCCGGCCTATGGCCAGATTGAACAGCGCCTGGCGGCACGCCCGCCCATTACGGTGCCGAGCATTGTGCTGCATGGCGCTGAGGATGGGGTAGACCCACCAAGCAATAGCGCGGGCTGCGCGCGGCATTTCACCCAGCTTGTGGGGCACCGGGTTGTGCCAAAGGCAGGACACTTCCTACCACGCGAATCTCCGGCTGAATTTTTAGCCGCCATTCACCTTTTGGTAAGCAATCATTAGGGGGCTAGATACCTATGGTAACAAAAAAACATCTAAAAAATTTTTGTAAATTTATTTATTTAGGATATTATTTACTTTTTGAGACTATTCTCAATCATGGGATGCGGAATGCGTGATTTTTGTATATATTTTCCGTGCAAAAACGCTACAATGTCCGCGTCGGTCAAAAGGAGCGATCAATGCGTGTACTGCTAGTTGAGGATGATCCCACCACGGCGCGCGGCATTTCATTAATGCTTCGTCACGCCTCCATGATTGTGGAAACAGCGGAAACGGGGGAAGAAGCCCTCGAACTCGCCAAACTGTATGATTACGACATCATCGTCCTGGATTTGATGCTGCCAGATCTGGATGGTGGTGAAGTTGTGCGCCGCCTCCGCGCGGGGCGGGTCGAAACACCCGTGCTGATCCTGTCGGGCGTCAGCCGGCCGCAGACCAAGGTCAAGGTCTTCGGCATGGGTGCTGATGATTTCATCACCAAACCCTTCGATCAGCAGGAATTGGTGGCCCGCATCCAGGCGATTGTCCGCCGCACCAAGGGCTTCAGCCACCCCACCCTGACCGTGGGCCCGCTGCAATTGAATATCGGTTCACGCGAAGTCGCCGTTTCGGGCAATTCCGTGCATCTCACCGGCAAGGAATACGCCATCCTGGAATTGCTCGCGCTCCGCAAGGGTGTCGTGCTCACCAAGGAAGTCTTCCTGAACCACCTTTATGGCGGGATTGACGAGCCGGAAGTGAAGATCATCGATGTCTTCATCTGCAAGCTGCGCAAGAAACTCGCTGTGGCTGGCGCCGCTGATCTGATTGGCACGGTCTGGGGGCGCGGTTATGTGCTGCGGGAACCTTCTGATCGCGCCGAACTCTGGGCCGGCCCCAGCAACCCGGCCCTGAGTGTC
>JBDKIR010000175.1:0-3448 GCA_039797035.1 Pseudomonadota bacterium
GGGCAAATGCGGCGCGAGGTGCGCGGCAACACCAATGGGCCCCACACCAGGCCCGCCGCCACCATGCGGAATGCAGAAGGTCTTGTGCAGGTTCAAATGGCAGACATCGGCGCCGATGGTGCCGGGGCTGGTGAGGCCTACCTGCGCATTCATATTGGCGCCATCCATATAGACCTGCCCGCCCTTGGCATGCACGAGCGCGCAGATTTCCTTGATTTCGGCTTCAAAAACGCCATGGGTGCTGGGGTAGGTGATCATCAGCGCGGCAAGCTTGGCGCCATGTTGATCGAGCTTCGTCTTCAGATCATCAATATCCACATTGCCATCGCGGTCGCAGCCCACCACCACCACCTGCATGCCCGCCATGACGGCGGAGGCCGGGTTGGTGCCATGCGCGGAAGATGGGATCAGGCAAATGGTGCGGTCCGCATCACCGCGCGAAAGATGCCAGGCGCGAATGGCGAGCAAGCCGGCATATTCACCCTGGCTGCCGGCATTGGGCTGCAAGGACACGGCCGCAAAACCGGTGATGCGCGCCAGCCAGGCTTCCAGCCGACGGATCATGGTGATGTAGCCCGCCGCCTGATCCACCGGCGCGAAGGGATGGATATTGCCGAAGCCCGGGAAGGTCACCGGAATCATCTCGGCCGTTGCGTTCAACTTCATGGTGCAGGATCCCAGCGGGATCATGCTGCGATTGAGCGCAACATCCTTGTCTTCCAGCGATTTCATATAGCGCAGCATTCCATGTTCGGAATGATGGCTATTGAAGACGGAAGCGGTCAGGAAATGCGTGGTGCGGCGCAAGGCTTCCGGCAAATCGCCGGCAAGCGTCAGCGCATCAAGCGAAGGCGCGGGCTTGCCTGCCGCTTCCGCCAAGGCGCCAATCAGCCGCGCCAGATCATCGCGGGAAATCGTTTCATCCATCGCGATGGAAACACTGCCGGCATCAACGCGGCGCAGATTGAAACCATGCTTGAGCGCCGCCGCCATCACGGCATCCGTGCGCGCGCCGGTTTCCAGCGTGATGGTATCAAAGAAACCTTGATGGCGCAGCGTAAAGCCAAGCCGCGTGGCAGCATCACCCGCCAGCCGCGCCAGTAGCCGCACGCGCTTCGCGATGCGCGTCAGCCCTTCCGGCCCATGCCACACCGCATACATGCCCGCCATGACGGCCAGCAGCACCTGCGCGGTGCAGATATTGGATGTCGCCTTTTCGCGGCGGATATGCTGTTCGCGGGTTTGCAGCGCAAGCCGCATGGCCGGCGCACCGGCAGCATCCACGGAAACACCCACAAGCCGGCCCGGCATCAGGCGCTTATGCGCATCCGTCACCGCCATGAAGGCGGCATGCGGCCCGCCATAGCCCATCGGCACGCCAAAACGCTGCGCGCTGCCCACAACAACATCGGCGCCCATTTCGCCCGGCGGCTTCAATAGCGTGAGCGAAAGCGGATCAGCCGCGACAATCGCAAGCCCACCCGCCGCATGCACGGCGGCAATCTCAGCGGTCAGGTCACGCACTTCACCGGTGGTGCCGGGATATTGCAGCACCAGTGCGAAGGGCTTTTCGGCAGCGCAGGCGGCAGCAATGCCGGCCACTTCCGCCACCACCACGCGATAGCCAAGCGGTGCGGCACGGGTTTCCACCACGGCGCGGGTCTGCGGATGGAGATCAGCCGCCAGCACAATCGCGTTGCTCTTGGCGCGGGTTGCGGCGTGCGCCAGCGCCATGGCTTCCGCCACCGCAGTCGCCTCATCCAGCAGGGACGCATTGGCGACCGGCAAGCCGGTCAAATCCGTCACCATGGTCTGGAAATTCACCAGGGCTTCCAGGCGGCCTTGCGCGATTTCCGCCTGATACGGCGTATAGGCCGTGTACCAGCCGGGATTTTCCAGGATATTGCGCAGGATCACCGGCGGCGTCAGCGTGCCATGATAGCCAAGCCCGATCAGGGATTTGATATCGGCGCGGTTCTGCTCAGCCAAGGCGCGCAATTCGGCGATCGCGTCAGCTTCGTTCACGGCGGGCGGCAGGGCGGAAAGATCAGCCTCAAGAATCGCGGCCGGCACGGTGCGCGCGGCAAGCTCCGCCAGGCTTTTGGCGCCCACCACGCGGAGCATGTCGCTGATTTCAGCTTCCGATGGCCCGATATGGCGCCGATCGAAAGCGTAATGCGCTTCAAGCGCGCTGAGTTCAGCGGCGCTCATGCAAGGCTATCCACAAAAGCGTGATAGGCGCCTTCATCCAACAATGCGGCGATTTCGCCGGCATCGGCGGGTTCAATGCGGAAGAACCAGCCGCCCGCAGTCGGTTCGCGGTTCACCAGGCCAGGGTCACCGGAAAGCGCCGCATTCACTTCAATGATCTTGCCCGCGATTGGCGCATAAACATCGGAAGCGGCCTTCACGCTTTCCACCACGGCGCAAGCCTCACCGGTGGCGACCACGCGGCCCACTTCCGGCAATTCCACAAACACCACATCACCGAGTGCATTCTGCGCATGATCGGTAATGCCAACCGTCGCGCCATCGCCATCGGTGCGGACCCATTCATGATCTTTGGAAAAGCGCATTTCAGTCATGGTGGCAGGGCCTTTCAGCGGGCGTAGCGATGGGGGTTGAAGGGCATGGGCGCGACACGGGCAGGAACAGCCTTGCCACGTACCATCAAATCAAGGGCAGTACCGTCTTCGGCAAAGGGGCGCGCGACATAGCCCATGGCAATTGGCGCGCCCACGGAAGGACCAAACCCGCCCGAGGTCACTTCACCAATCACCGCGCCATCCGCGCCTGCAATCGGCGTATGGCCGCGCGCCGGTTGGCGGCCTTCCGGACGAATGCCAACGCGCAGCCGCTTCGGCCCATTGGCCAATTCTTCGCGCACGCGCTCCGCACCCAGGAAATTCCATTCCATGCGCCGGCGCTTGCCGATGCTCCACACCAGCCCCGCTTCAACGGCGCTGGTGCTCTCGTCAATATCGCTGCCGTAAAGGCAAAGCCCTGCCTCGAGCCGGAGAGAATCCCGCGCCCCCAGCCCCGCCGGCATCACGCCGGGCAAAGCGAGCAAGCGGCGCGCGAACGCCTCAGCCTGATCGGCAGGGACCGAGATTTCAACGCCATCTTCGCCAGTATAGCCGCTGCGGGAAATGATGGCGTTGACGCCACCGATATCGAAGCTGCCAATGCCCATGAAGGAAAACGCAGCAAGCCCCGGCGCCAAGGTGGCGAGTGCAGGCACCGCGCCCGGACCTTGTAGTGCGAGCAACGCGCGATCTTCATGCCGATGCAGCGTGACACCCTTCGGCAAATGCGCCGCGATATGACAGAAATCATGTTCCTTGCGGCTGGCATTCACCACCAGGAAAATCCGGTCGCCCAGATTGGCGAACATGAAATCATCCAGAATGCCGCCGCTTGGCGATGTCAGCAGCCCATAGCGCTGCCG
>JBDKIR010000176.1:0-9314 GCA_039797035.1 Pseudomonadota bacterium
GCCAGCAGCGCTTCACCTTCGGCATTCCTGAGCTGTCGGACGGCATTGGCTTTGTCTCCATCGCCATGGGCATGTTCGGTATCGCCGAAATCATCCTGAACCTGGAAAAGCCCGAAGCGCGCAGCGTCATGTCCGGCAAGGTCGGCAGCTTGATGATGACGCGTGAGGAAGTGAAGCGTGCCACACCTTCCGTGCTGCGCGGCACGGTGGTTGGCAGCATGCTCGGCATTCTGCCGGGTGGCGGCGCGGCGCTGGCTTCCTTCGGTTCCTATATGATGGAGCGCAAAATCTCCAAAGGCCGCCATGAATTCGGCACTGGCGCCATTGAAGGTGTTGCGGGTCCGGAAGCGGCCAATAACGCTGCTTCGCAGACCTCCTTCATTCCGCTGCTGACGCTGGGCATCCCGGCCAATGCGGTGATGGCGCTGATGGTGGGTGCGCTGATCATTCAGGGCATTCAGCCGGGCCCCCGCATGGTGGAAGCGCAGCCCGACCTGTTCTGGGGTCTGATTGCCTCCATGTGGCTTGGCAACCTGATGCTGCTGGTCATCAACCTGCCGATGATCGGGCTTTGGGTGAAACTGCTGGCGGTTCCCTATCGCCACATGTACCCCTCGATCCTGATCTTCTGCGCCATCGGCGTCTATTCGCTGTCGAACAATGTGTTCGATGTGTATCAGACGGTGTTCTTCGGCCTGTTCGGTTACCTGTGCTCCAAGCTGCGGCTTGAGCCGGCGCCGATGCTGATCGGCTTCGTCTTGGGGCCGATGATGGAAGAACATCTGCGCCGCGCCATGTTGCTGTCGCGCGGTAATCCGATGGTCTTCATCGAACGTCCCATCAGCGCGACCATGTTGGCCATCGGCGCCATCGCGCTGGGCGCCATGCTGATGCCCAATATCCGCAAGGGTAAGGACAAGGCGCTGCAGGAATAGCCGCTTCGGCCTTCTGCTACCCAAACGCCGGTCTCGCGCAAGCGGGGCCGGCGTTTTTCGTTGGAGATGCGCCAGGGGGCGTTTCCCTGGCGGCATTTCTGCGATAACCCCAAGCCGAGCAAGCGGCCGTCCCGTCTTTCTGGGGCCACCCTTGATGGAATTTTGAGGATTTTGACCATGCCCCCGCTTTCTGCCCGTCTTTCCCCGGCCTTGCAGGTTGTCACCGCCGCAGTGCGGAAGGCGGGGCGTCGATTGCTGCGCGATTTTGGCGAGGTGGAGCAGCTGCAGGTCAGCGTGAAGGGGCCATCGGATTTCGTCTCCACCGCCGATCTTCGCGCCGAGCAGACCTTGCGTGAGGAATTGTCCAAAGCCCGGCCGGGCTTCGCCTTTCTGATGGAAGAATCGGGCGCTTCGGGTGCGGATGATTGGGAATGGCGCTGGGTGGTCGATCCCCTGGATGGCACCACCAACTTCCTGCATGGCATCCCGCATTGGGCGATCAGCGTTGGCGTGGAAAAACGCATTGCCACCGACAAGACCGAATTGATGGCGGGCGTGGTCTATAACCCTGCTTCGGATGAGATGTTCTGGGCGGAAAAGGGCATGGGCGCCTTTTTGAATGACAAGCGCCTCAGGGTTTCCGGCCGGAAAGACATGCGTGAGGCACTTTTCGCCACCGGCATCCCCTTTGGTGGCGTGGCGCGCAAGGCGGAATTCAGCGCCACCCTGCATAAGCTGATGCCTCAGGTGGCCGGCGTGCGGCGTTTCGGGGCGGCGGCTTTGGACCTCGCCTGGGTGGCTGCCGGACGTTATGACGGGTTCTGGGAATTGGGCTTGAAGCCTTGGGACATTGCCGCCGGCCTTGTCCTGGTGCGTGAAGCGGGCGGGTTCGTGACCGACCCTGATGGCAATGATCCTTATCCTTCCGGCATGGTGGTGTGTGGCAATCAAAGCCTGCAGCCCAAGCTGCGTGAGGTGGTGGCTGAAGGTATTGCCGCGGTGAAGGCGCATCAGCCAGGCGCCTGAACATGATGCGCGGCCCCCTTCCTTCTTCCGCAACCATGCTGCGTCGCGGCCTGCTGGTGGCTGGATGGGGGTTGGTGTGCATGGGCCGTCTGGCGGCGGAAACGCAGGATGCAATGCTGCCGCCGGATCCTGCCCCGGCCCCGCCCCCCCCTGTGCAGCTGGCCCCGCCGCGCCAGTCAGTGCCGGTGGAGCAATTGGCGCTGCCGGCCGAAATGCAGCGCCTGGCTCAGGGCGGCTTTCGCTTGCGCATCCCGGCGGGGGAGCTGACTGCGGCGCATATCAGCGCCGTCACGGCGCTTGGCCGATCCTTGGCGGGGATCGCCAATGGCCGCATCACCATTGAAGCGCAGGTGGCCGGACCCGCTGATGACCCTTCCACGGCGCGCCGCGCCAGCCTTGCCTTTGCGCAGACGGTCAAGGCAGCGCTGGTGGCCGGGGGCGTGGCGTCAACGCGGATTGATGTACGCCCCCTGGGCCGCTTGCCCAGCGCCATCGATGCGGTCGATATTCTCCCCCCTGGTGTGGCAAGCCCGAATGCGGAGGCAAGGCGATCATGACCCAGCCGACGGTCTATTTGTGGCGGATGTTGGTTTTTCTGGGCGCGGTGGGCGTCATTGTCGCCATTCTGGCACCCGAGCTGCTGCACGCTTTTCGTGCGAATCCCTTATTGAATGGCGTGATCCTGGCCGTGCTGCTTTTTGGCATTGGCTGGACCGTGAGCCAGGTTTTGGCCCTGCGGCGCGAAGTGGCCTGGGTGGATGGTTTTCGCAATCCGCGTGATGGCATGAGCGCCCGCGCCCCCCGCTTGCTGGCGCCCATGGTTTCCATGTTGTCTGGCCGTCGGACCGAACGCGTCTCACTTTCAGCGACGGCGATGCGCAGTGTGTTGGATGGGCTGCAATCGCGCCTGGATGAACAGCGCGAAGTCTCCCGCTACATGACAGGCCTGCTGATTTTTCTGGGCTTGCTTGGCACCTTCTGGGGCCTGTTGCTCACCATCGGTGCGATTGCGGATGTGATCGGCAATATGTCGGTGGGCTCGGGCGATCTCAATCAATTATTCACGCAGTTGAAGACCGGGCTTTCGAAGCCGCTGGAAGGGATGGGCACCGCCTTTTCCGCTTCCATGTTGGGGCTGGCTGGTGCGCTGGTATTGGGATTTCTCGACCTGACCGCGGGGCAGGCTCAGACCCGGTTTTTCAATGATCTGGAAGAATGGCTGGCGGGGCTTACGCGGCTTTCCTCAGGCATCCTTGGCACAGAAGGGGAAGGCAGCATTCCGGTCTATGTCCAGGCCCTGCTGGAACAGACAGCGGAAAATCTGGAAGGCTTGCAGGGTATTCTGGCGCGTGGAGAGGAAGGGCGTAGCGCTACCTCTCAGGCTTTGATGACACTGACTGAAAGGCTGACGGTTCTGACCGAACAGATGCGCGCCAATAATCTGCTCATGGGGCGGATTGCGGAAGCGCAGCAGGGCCTGGGTCCGGCGATTACGCGGCTTGCGGATATGCAGGCGGATCACGGCAGCGATGAAGCCATGCGCGGGCATTTGCGCAATCTTGAGATTTATACGGCGCGCCTGGTGGAAGAAGTCGCTCAGGGGCGCACCCACGCCACCAATGAAATCCGCAACGAAATAAAAATTCTGACCCGCACCATTGCCGCGATTGCTGAGGAACAGCCGCGGTCATGATGCAGGCGGGCTGAACGCAAGGTGGCGGGTCCTGCCGAAAGACGGCGCGGGCGCGGCGGCTTTGACGCCTGGCCGGGCTATGTGGATGCGCTTTCCACCTTGCTCATGGTCATCATCTTTGTCCTGTTGGTTTTCGTTGTGGCGCAGGCCTTCCTTTCCAGTGCCTTATCAACACGCGAACAGGCGGTTGAAGTCCTGAACCGCCGTGTGGCGGAATTGGCCGAATTGCTGGCCTTGGAGGCAGGCCAATCCGATCAGCTGCGCCAGCAATTGGGCCGCGCGCAGGAGGATTTGGGTAGCGCCGCCGCAGCGCGGGATGCGGCGCAACAAGCCCTGGCGCTGCTGCGTGATGAACGTGACCGCCTTTTGCTGGAACGCGATGGCTTGCGCATTGACCGTGACCGGCTGGGCGCGCGCCTGACTGATCTTGATTTGTCGGCGCGCGGTGCTGGGGATCGGGCTATCGCGCTTGACCGCCAATTGGCCGAAGCCTTGGCGCGGGCGGAGAGTGTTGGCAGTGAGGCAGCGCGCATTGAGCGTGATTTGCGTGCGAGCCGTGCCGAACTTGCCGCTGCGCAGGCCACGCTTGACGCCCTGCGGCGAGAGGCTGCGGCGCTTGATCGGCAGGTCAGGGTTGAGCGCGAGAGCGTGACCGCAAAACTTTCCGAAATCGCGCGCCTGTCCGAGCAAATCCGCGCCCTGACAGCGCTGCGCGATGAGCTTGAACGCCGCGCTGCCGCTGAACAGCGCGGGCGTGAAGCCGCCGAAACAGCGGCACGCGACCAGGCCCGCCTGGCTGAAAGCGCGGCCGCGCAAATTGCCCTGCTGACGCGCCAGACAGAAGCCTTGCGGGCGGAGTTGGCGCGGCTCGCGCGCGCGCTTGAGGTGGCGGAGGCGACGGAAAGGGATCGCAACGCGCAAATCACCCTATTGGGTCAGCGCCTGAATGCCGCCCTGGCCGCGCGGGTTGAGGAATTGCAGCGCTATCGCAGCAATTTCTTTGGTCGCTTGCGGGAGGTTCTGGGGGAAAGACCAGAGGTGCGCATTGTGGGCGACCGCTTCGTCTTTCAGGGAGAGGTCTTGTTTGCCCCGGCCAATGCAGAACTTTCCGAGGCAGGGCAGCGCCAGGTGCGCGCGCTTGCGGGCGTGTTATCTGAAGTCATTGCGCTGATTCCGCCGGATATCGCTTGGGTATTGCGTATCGATGGCCATGCGGATCGCACCCCGATCCGCAGCCCACGCTTTGCCAGCAATTGGGAATTGGCCGCCGCCCGCGCCATTGCCGTGGCGCAAATGCTGATTGCCGAAGGCCTGCCCGCCAATCGTGTGGCGGCCACGAGTTTTGGCGATACCCAGCCACTCGAAGCGGGTGATTCGCCGCAATCCCTGGCGCGGAATCGGCGCATCGAAATTCGCCTGACCGATCGCTGAAGCTTTCTTGGTGGCCCAGATGGGGGCTTAGACCAGTCGGGCTTCGAAGGGCGGTTTTAGATCGGGCGCATCAAATTCCACCACCCAAAGATCCGGGTCGCGCTGGATCTGGCGTGCGACATAGGCATCGGCGGCCGCCTGATCCACTGCCGCCGGGCCCGTGCCGCGTATCCAGGCGGATCGGCCTTCGGCATCGCGGATTTGCGAAAGCACCTGCACCCCCTCGCGCCCGCGCAGAACGCAAAGAATGCCACCGCTATCGGGGTCGCCCTTGCGAAGCACCGCCGCCGCCCGACCGGCCATATCCGAAAGACGGATGGCCATTGAAACCCAAATGCCTGCTTTTACTTTCGCGTCCATAAGCGCGCTTGTGCCACGGGCCGCCCCTTGCCGGAAGTCGTGCGCCGCGCCATTCAGACGCCTGACGAAAGGGTTATCGCCATGGCTGACCGCAATATGACCGAAGCGCAACGCGCCTATGAAGCAAAACGCGCCGCCCGGGCCGGCATGAGCCTGGAAAAATGGCTGGCGGAGAAGGAAAAGCGGGCGGAGAGCGCCGCCAAAGCGGCCGCTGAGGCGGTAAAGCCGCCCGAAGCCCCGAAAAAACCCGGCTTCTTCGGCCGCCTATTGGAAAAAGCGCAAAAGCCGCTGTCCTGATGACGGCACCCGATTCCTGCCGGGCTTGGAGTGACGCCGGGGCGCTTCTAGTATCCTGCGCATCAAGATGACGAAGACCATGATGAGCAGAATGAACTGGCGCGCTGGCGATGCTTCGCAGGAATTACATCCGGCCCTGATCCCCTTGGCATCCTCGGCGCGATGCGCGGAAACGCCCTGTGGCAGTGGCAGCATGGTCTGGCGCGCCTGGGGAGAGGGCAAGCCCCTGGTGTTGCTGCATGGTGGTTCCGGTTCCTGGCGCCATTGGGCGCGCAATATTGAAGCGCTGCTGCCTGGGCGCATGGTCATCACGCCTGATCTGCCTGGCCTTGGCGATAGCGCCATGCCGGAAGGCGTTTCAACGCCGGATGGTGTGGCTGAAATCCTGGCGCGCGGGCTTGATCAGGTATTGCCGCCGGGTAGTGGCTATGATCTGGCGGGGTTTTCCTTCGGCGCACTGTGTTCGGGGCATCTGGCTGCGCTGGATCAGGACCGTGTGCGCAGCCTGACCATCATTGGCGCGGGCGCGCTGGGTTTTCAGCGCAGCGTGACGAACCTGGTTAAGGTGCGGGCTTTGGAGGGGGAGGCGCGGATTGCCGCGCATCGGCATAATCTGGCCGAATTGATGTTCGCCGACGCCAGCAAGATTGATGATGTGGCTTTGGCCATCCAGGAAATTTCCACGCGCGGTGCGCGCTTCCGCAGCCGTGGCTTCGCCAGTACCGATTCCCTGAAGCAGGCGCTGATGCGCGGGCGCGGGCAATTGAACGCCATTTACGGTGAATGGGATGCCATTGTGCGGCCCAATGTCCAATGGCGGCTTGATCTGGTTCTTGGGTTGCGCCCAGGCGCGCGTGCCCATGCGATCCCTGGTGCTGGGCATTGGGTGGCATATGAAGCCGCAGAAGCCTTCAACGCCACCTTGCTGGGTTTTCTGGCAGATAGCGCATGAGCAGTACCGCAGCGGCACCGCGTAAATCGGTGCTGCGTGGCATGGCCTTCATTGCGATATCGGGGCTGCTATTCTGCCTGTTGAATACCATCGCTCGGCGGTTGACGCATGAACTTGACCCATTTCAGGTGCAATTCCTGCGCTATCTGATGGGGGTGGTGGTCATGCTGCCCTTCATGTTCCGCAGCGGCATTATGGCCTGGATGCCGCATAATCTGCGGGGGCAGATCTGGCGCGGCCTGGTGCATACGCTTGGCCTGATGTTGTGGTTCGTTGCGCTGCCCCGCGTGGCCATGGCGGATATGACGGCCATGGGCTTCACGGGGCCGATTTTCATCATGGCCGGTGCGGTGCTGTTCTTGGGCGAACCGATGATCCGCGCGCGTTGGGTGGCGGCAGGGTTTGGCTTCATCGGCGTATTGATTGTTGTCGCCCCTGGGTTGAGTGGCAGTGGCGGCTATTGGAATCTGGTGATGCTGGCAAGCACGCCGTTATTTGCGGCATCCTTCCTCATTACCAAGGCGCTGACCCGCCATGACAAGCCAGAGGTTATCGTGGCCTGGCAATCCATCATGGTTGCCTTGTTCACGCTGCCCTTTGCGCTGGCGGTCTGGATCTGGCCGAATGCCGAACAATGGGGGTGGTTTTTGCTCACGGGTATTCTGGGCAGTGTGGGGCATTGGTTTCTGACGGAAGCCTTCAGAATTGCCGATATGTCCGCCATTCAGCCGGTCAAATTTCTTGACCTGATCTGGGCGAGCCTGATGGGGTGGCTGGTTTTCAGCGAAGCCCCGGCGCTGACTACCTATGCCGGCGCCCTGGTGATTTTTCTGTCCACCAGTTGGATCGCACGACGTGAGGCGCGGCGCGGCTAGGCCGCCGCGCGCAGACGCCTGGCGGCCATTTCCCCAATCATCACGCAGGTGAAGTGCAGATTGGCGCGGCAATCCGTGGGCATGATGGAAGCATCAGCAATACGCAGCCCAGCCACGCCGCGCACGCGCAGATCCGGATCCACCACGCCGCGCGGATCCTCATGCGCGGTCATGCGACAAGTGCCGGCGGCGTGCTGAATATCGCCCGCTTCAGCCAGCATCAGCGCATCCAGGGCATCATCTTCCAGTGCTGCCGCTTCGGTCATGGAAAGGGCGCTATCACCAAACATGATGCTGTCGGCCAATTGGGCGATGGGTGCCAGGCTGCAAAGCCGCGCCAATCGCCGCACGCCATCGCGCAGGCGCAAACGGTCTGCGGGATGGTCCAGCATGTTTTCATCGACAATGGGTTGCGCTTCAGGATCGATTGAGGTCAGCCGCACCTCACCGCGTGAAAACGCATCATAAAGCGCGACGCCTATGGCCCCAAGGGGCGCCACACCAGACGGCGCCAGCCCGCGATGATTATAGGCGATGATGATCATGTCCCTTTCACCGCCGCCGCCCAGATGGCTGCTATAAGTCAGGCAGCAATTGGTGTGGCGCGCATCCGCACCTGCAGCCTGATACGCTGGCTTGAGGGTGAGGCTGGCACGCAGAATGGGATGATCCATGAAATTGCGCCCGACCGCCGGTGCATCCTGCAAGACGGGAATACCCAGGCTTTGTAACAGGGCAGCGGGTCCGATACCGCTGCGCATCAAAAGGCATGGGCTATGGATAGCCCCGGCACTCAGCACAATCTCGCGCGCTGCGATATCTTCCCAAGCACCTTTGCCAAAGCGGACCCGCACGCCAATCGCGCGGCGCCCGTCAAACAATACCTTATCCACCAGGGCGTCACCGCGAATGGTGAGGTTGGCGCGTTGGCGCGCAGGTTCCAGATAGCCATCATTCGTTGTCACGCGCAGGCCATGGCGCAGATTGATCGGGTTGCAGGAAATGCCCTCGCCTTCCGGGGCGTTCAAATCCGGCTTGATCGGGTAGCCCGCCTGCCGTGCCGCATCGCGCAACCCCTTATCCACCGCGCCCCAATCTTCTTCAGGCATGCGCCAAACCGGAATTGGCCCACCCTGGCGCTGGCCCGGCCTGCCAAAATTCGCATCATCTTCGATGGCATCGAAGATTGGCATGACATGGGCTGCTGACCATCCTTCACAGCCTGCTTCCGCCCAGGCATCGAAAGCCGCGGGGACGCCGCGAATGGCAATTTGCGCATTGACCGTGGAGGAACCGCCCAGCGCCTTGCCGCGCCAATAGAATTTCGGGGCCTGCGCGTGGGTGCGCCGTGTCATCAGCCCGGGCCATTGCCAGGCGGCTTGATGTGCCGGGTCATGCATGAAGGGCACGATATTCGGGCTGCGCAGAGCGGGCGGTGCGTCAGCGGCGCGCCAATCGCGGCCCGCTTCCAAGAGCAGCACCTTGCGCTGCGAATCTTCCGATAATCTCGCGGCGAGGGCGGCGCCGGCTGAACCTGCCCCAACCACAATCACATCATACATGGCCTATCCCCTTTGGCATGGGCAGCAACCTGCAGGCATATGGAAGCAGGATGCGGTCAGGCCGCCAAGCTGCATCAGATGCGAAGCCAGGCTTGCTTACGTGCCCAGCAGCAAATCCCGCGCGGCATTGATGCGCGCGGCCAGCCACGCGCTGCCACCCTGATCGGGGTGGGCGTTCCGCAT
>JBDKIR010000177.1:0-3890 GCA_039797035.1 Pseudomonadota bacterium
AAGGCACCCTGGTGCCGCCCCAGTAGCCGCCGCAATACGGCCGCTTCCCGCCCGGGACGGAGCGGCGAACCGCCACCGGTCTTGGCGCGGCTGGCTGCCATGCGCGCCACCACAGCGGCGCGACGCATCAGCAGATCATGCATCGCGTCGTCCAGGGCATCGATTTCGGCGCGCAGCGCCTGCAGGGCCGGATCGGCAATAGGGGGGGCGGGGGCTTTATCGTTCATGTCAGACCAATTCTTCGCCGCAGCAATAGACCCCGGCTGGCCGCCCGCCAAGCGCCCTTTCCATCTTCATGCCCATCGCACGCCCTGGTTGCACCCAGCATGAGGGCGGCCTAAATCTTGGTGCATGAGCCAGGCAATCGCCCCGCTGCCCGATGTTGAACATCAGGCCGCTGTATTCCCCGACGGGCTTGCGCTGGATTGCGGCGCGGTGGTGGCGCCCCTCACCGTGGCCTATCGCACCTATGGCACGCTCAATGCCGCGGCCAGCAATGCAGTGCTGATCTGCCATGCGCTGACGGGCGACCAATATGTCGCGGAAACCCACCCCATTACCGGCAAGCCGGGCTGGTGGGAGAATATCATTGGCCCTGGCCGGCCGCTGGATACAGACCGTTATTTTCTGGTCTGCGCCAATGTGCTGGGCGGCTGCATGGGTTCCACCGGGCCGCGCAGTGAAATGACCGATGCTGCCGGGCGGGGGCTTGGCCGGCCTTGGGGGACGGATTTTCCCTCGGTCACCATTCGCGACATGGTGCGCGCGCAAAAGCGCCTGATGGAAAAGCTTGGCATCAACCGCTGGCTTGCCGTGATCGGCGGGTCCATGGGCGGGATGCAGGTGCTGGAATGGGCCGCGACCTATCCAGAAGCGGTCTATGCCGCCGCCCCTATCGCCACAGCGGCACATCATTCGGCGCAGAATATCGCCTTTCACGAAGTCGGCCGCGCGGCCATTCATTCCGATCCCGATTGGCGCGGCGGGCGCTATTGGGAAGCCGGCATCATCCCGGCCAAGGGGCTTTCGGTGGCGCGCATGGTTGCGCATATCACCTATCTTTCCGAACAGGCGCTGACGCGGAAATTCGGCCGTCGCTTGCGCGGTGCCTCCACCCTGACCTTCCTTGAGGATGTGTTTGAGGTGGAGAGTTATTTGCGCCACCAAGGCTCCACCTTCGTGCGCCGCTTTGATGCCAATTCCTACCTTACCATCACGCGCGCCATGGATTTCTTTGACCTTGCCGCTGAGCATGAAGGCAATCTGGCGGCAGCGTTTCGAGGCACGGCTTCGCGGTTTTTCGTTGCCTCCTTCAATAGTGATTGGCTCTTTCCCACCAGCGAAAGCCGCGCCCTGGTGCGGGCTTTGAATATGGCGGCGGCCAATGTCAGTTTCGTTGAAATCGACAGCGACAAGGGCCATGACGCCTTCCTGTTGGAAGAACCGGATTTCCATCGCGCGCTGGGCGGCTTTCTTGCCGGCTGCGCTGAACGCCTTGGGGTTTAGCCCGTGACCATGGATGGCGTTCAATATGTCGCGAAGAATATGCGCCTTGATCTGCGCCTGATTGCGGGGATGATTCCGAATGACGCGCGCATTCTGGATATCGGTTGCGGCGATGGCGCCTTGATCGAATATCTGGCGCGCGAAAAACGCGCTGATGCGCGCGGCATTGAAATTGACATGGCGCAGGTGACCAAGGCGGTCTCCGCCGGGCTCGCCGTGATCCATGGTGACGCGGATAATGACCTGGCTTTCTATCCCGATGGCGCCTTTGATTATGTGGTGCTGTCGCGCACACTCCAGGCGGTGGAAAACCCGCGCGAGGTGCTGCGCCAATTGCTGCGCATCGGGCGGCACGCCATTGTGTCCTTCCCCAATTTTGGCCATTGGCAGATGCGCTGGCGCTTGTTGTGGGGCGGGCGCATGCCGGATACGGAAACCTGGAACCGCCCCTGGTATGAAACGCCCAATATCCACCCCTGCACCATCACGGATTTCACCGCACTCTGCGCGCTGGATGGTTATGAGGTAGAACGCTGGCTGGCGGTGGATGAACAGGGGCTGAAGGCGCCGTGGCGGCGTTCCTTGCGGCTGGCCAATCTGTTTGGTGAACAGGCGCTTTTTATGCTGCGCCGGACCCAGGGATGATTCCACCCGCGCCCGGCCAGAGACCGAGCGCCGCAAAAGACTGAAGTGTTTATTCCGTCGGCGTCAGGCTTTTGATCAAGTCAAAAACCCGCTTGCGAATGGCCGGATCCGTGATGCGGTAATAGGCACGCACCAGTTCCAGGGTTTCGCGCTTGTTCATTGTGTCATCTTCGAAACCGGCGGCATTCTCGGCAAAGCCAAAAATGGCCGGTCGGCTGCGCACCGCGGCATTGCCGCCCATTTCGCTCGGCAGGTCATCAAAGAAAAACCCAATCGGCACATCCAGCACCCGCGCCAGATCAAACAGGCGGCTCGCGCCAATGCGGTTCACGCCGCGTTCATATTTCTGCACCTGCTGAAAGGTCAGCCCCAGCGCATCGCCAAGCTTTTCCTGGCTCATGCCAAGCAGGGTGCGCCGCAGCCGGACCCGTGCGCCCACATGGGCATCAATTGGGCTCGCCCGATGCTCACGGTCAGCCTTGGTCGTCAGATCATCATTATCGGTCATCGCGGCCGCCGTTTTCATGCGTGGCTGTCTCCTTCTTCCGGTGAGGCAACCCTCACGGGCAAATCGAGGCCCCCAGAAACAATTTTGGTTGAAATTTAAGACAGGCAGATCAGCCACATCACCAAATTCCAATTGATTGATGATACCTTAACAGCTTCTGGTGGGTCTATAGGCTTTTAGTATTTCTCAAATTTGATACAATATTTGTGATAATTCAGCTAAAAATTTACCCTTTTTGGTGCATTACGCGCGAGGTAATCCACCCCAGGATGAAAACTAAGGCGCTTAATATCAACGGGATCGCCAATCCTGCCTTGGCAAAGACGGTGGCTTCGCGCGCTGCGGGCAATGGCGCGGCAATCACCGCGGCTTCGCCCAAGGTCCCACGCGCGATCATGCGACCACGCGAATCGAAAACAGCCGAAACACCTGTCTGGGCTGCACGCACCAGTGGCAAGCCTTCCTCGGCTGCGCGCAGGCGGGCGGCAGCCAGATGCTGCCATGGCCCAGCGGTGATGCCGAACCAGGCATCATTGGTGACATTCACCATCCATTCCGGCCGACGCAAGGGCACCACGCGGCCGGTGAAAATCACCTCATAGCAGATCAGGGCAACAAAGGGCGGCACCCAGGCGGGCGCCAGGCGGTGCCTTTCCGCCGCGGGGGTGAAATCACGGCTGCCTTGCACCAGCCGGATCGGCAGCCAGCCCCGAAACGGCATGAATTCGCCGAAGGGCACCAAATTCATCTTATCGGCCAGGCCAAGCACTTCATTGCTGGGCGCGATGACCGCAAGGCTATTGTACAAATCCCGCGCATAGCCTTCCCGCGTGAAATCTGCCCGCACTGTGCCGGTCAACAATAGGGCATCGGGCGGCAGGGCATCGGCCACGATGCGGCGCGCGTCATCATCATTGGGCAGCAGGAAAGGCACGGCGGTTTCCGGCCAGACCACCAGCAATCGATGCGCCGGCGGCAATTGGCGCAAGGCGGCCTGGGCGGCGCTGCGCGTGGTATCGACATAGCGCCGCAGGATCGCAAGCCGCGCATCCTCCCGCCACTTTACCTCCTGCGCGACATTGGCCTGCACGATCATGACGCTGACCTGGGGCGCAGCGGGATCAGGCGCCCATAGCCGCGCCCAGCCAAAAGCAGCAAGGAATACCAGCACCAAAAGCCCCGCCCCTTGGGCCGGACGGCCGAGCAAGGGCGTGGCCGCCACCAGCAAGGT
>JBDKIR010000178.1:0-5204 GCA_039797035.1 Pseudomonadota bacterium
CTTCTTCGGCAGCAATCTGGCGCAGGCCGATATGGATGGCGTGGAAATGGTTCAGGCCGATTTCACCGGCGCCAATCTGATGAATACCATCCTGGATCGGGAGAGCCAGGCGGGCGCCTGAACGCCCGCCCAAGGCGCGCCATCAGGCGCGTTCGGTTAAAACAATCGGGCGGCCATGATGGGGCGCCCTTGGGCTCACGCGCGACGTGAGACCATGATCTCATTTTTGAGATTCTGATTCATCACCACGGATCAATGCCTTAGAGCCTAAAACTAGACTCAATATAAAAAATGATAAAATTTATCGGAAATAAAATTTGTTAATCTGTGCTTTTACTCAAGAAATTATAGGGGTTTTCGCATAAGATCGATCAAGTTTTAGAGAGCTTTGATTGACTTATACTTTAGGATTATTATGTGACTTCCATGGTTCAAGCTTCACTGTCTGCAGCCAATTTTCTGCCCTACCGGACGCCCGCTAGACCAGGGCCCGGAAGCTTTCTGCATGGGCTACAGACAATCTCATCCGCATCCCTGCATGTATTCTGGCCTGGACTGCCTTGCCACGCGGCGCGCGCCGCTATGCCTTCGGTGCAGCCACCCAACCGCCCACTGCAACCCATTGGCCGCCCATGCGTATCCTGATCTGGTATTGGGGGCGGCGGGGTGGCGGGGCGCAATTCACCCTCAGCCTCGCGCAGGCCTTGGCGGAGGATGGCGGCAATAGTCCGGCCATTTCGGTTTCACATCAGAATGATTTGCTGGCCATGTTCCGCAGCCTACCCATGCCCCGGCAGGAAGTTTCCACTTACCAGTCAGTCGCCGGGTTTGGGTTAGGTTGCGCGCGGATACCGGTGCTCGCACGACGCTTGGTGAATTTTGCGCAGGAAGTGCGCGCCGATGTCGTGCTTTCCACCATGTCTCACACCTGGACGCCGCTCATCGCGCCTTATCTGGTGAAGGCCGGCCTGAATTTTGTTCCGGTATTGCATGATGGCGCGCCGCATCCGGGCGATTTTGAACCCTTCTGGTCTTGGCGGCTGAACCGTGAGCTTACCGCGGCCAGCGCCGCGGTCGTCATGAGTGATCATGTCGCCTGTGCCGTCAAAGCACGACGGCCAGATCTGCCGTTGATCAGGCTGCCGCTGGGGGCCCATTTGCCGCCCGCGCATGACAGCGTCCAACCACAATGTGATGTGCTCTTTTTTGGCCGCCTCAGGGGCTATAAAGGGCTTGATTTGTTGCGTGATGCATGGCCGCAAGTGCTTGCGGTGCATCCATCTGCGACGCTTAGAGTGGTTGGTATTGGCGATGACAAGGCCTTGGCGCCGGGGCTTGCCGACCTGCCCGGCGTCAGCGTCGAAAAGCGCTGGGTCGCCGATTCAGATATTCGCAGCCTGATCACATCAGCGCGCCTGCTTGTGCTGCCCTATCATGAAGCCAGCCAATCGGGCGTTTTACCGCTGGCCATGGCACTCGGGGTGCCGGTTGTTGCGACACGCGTGGGCGGCTTGGCGGAACAGATGGAAGGGGGCGGCGGCGCCCTGGTCCCGCCCTGCCCCGATGCTTTGGGTACCGCCATGGCGCGCCTGCTGGAACCAGAAGCACATTCCATCGCCACGCAGGAAGCCCGCGCACGCAGCGCCGAATTTACCGACTGGACTGCAATATCCACCCAGCTCCGCAACGCGCTCAACACCCATCTGCTCTGCCCAGCGGCATGAATTTAGCGGTACTGAAATCCTTCGGTGCCGCCAGGGCTCATGCACTTTGGCGCCTGCTGCCGCCCGCCCTGCGCCGAGAGGCGCTCTTCACCGCCATGGAATTTCTGGCGCCCAAGCCAGTCATGGCACCGCCACCCGCCGCGTGCGCTCCGATTACCGTGGCAGGATTTTTTCGCGCGCCGAGCGGCCTGGGCGAAGGCGCGCGCCGCTTGGCCGATATGCTTGAAACCGCTGGGGCTGAGGTGTTTCGCGCGGATCTGACGGGGGCGCTGCGCCAATCACCGGGCGGGCCGCCCCCAGTGGCACCGCCAGGACCCGGCACGCTTATCATGCATGTGAATGGTCCCATGTTGCCTTGGGGCATCCGCGCCCTGGGTAAAGCCGCAATTCACGACAAACGCATCCTCGCTTTCTGGAATTGGGAATTGCCCAAGCTGCCCAGGGATTGGGATAGAGGCTACCGTTTTGTGCATGGCATCCTTGCCTCCTCTCATTTCGTGGCGGCTGCAATCAAACGACCCGAAGGCCCTCCGGTAGCCGTGGTGCATTACCCCTTGCCGCCGCCCATGCCTTCGTCACTCTCACGGGCTGATCTTGGTTTGCCTGATCAGGCTTTTCTCTTTTTGTCGATTTTCGATGCCGCATCCTCCGTGGAACGCAAGAACCCCATGGCGGCCATTGCAGCGCATCGCTATGCCTTTGGTGATCGCCAGGATCGGGTGCTGGTGCTGAAAACCTATAACACGCATATGGGGGGATCAGCCTGGCGGGAAACTCTGGCCGCGGCTGCTGAAGCGCCGAATATCCGCATCATTGATCGGGAGATGACCCGCGCCGACATATGGGGCTTGCTGCGCCTTGCGGACGCCTTCGTATCACTGCACCGTTCCGAAGGGGTTGGGCTTTCCCTCTGTGAAGCCATGAGCCTGGGCAAGCCAGTGATTGCCACGGGCTGGTCAGGCAATCTTGATTTCATGGATCACGAAAGCGCCATGTTGGTGGATTGGCAGCCTGTACCCGCCATGGATGAACGTGGCACCTACAGCTTAGCGGGCGCGCATTGGGCAGAGCCCGATATTGCTGCTGCCGCCGAGGCTTTTCGCGCTTTGGCCGAAAATCCACAACTTTGCGCGCGGCTTGGCATGGCCGCACAAAACCGCGCTGCTGGCCTGACATATGCTACCTGCGGCGCGCAGGCGCTGGCGGCACTTGGCCTTGGTCATGGCCAGTAGACACCAATTACCCGATCCGATAAAAAACGCTTCGGTTTACCGGGGCGAAGTTGACTTCGTTTCAATGAACAGATGCAATCTTCCTTATCGTTCATCGCTGCCTGATGCCGCCAGTATCAATGATCGGGGGGCGGTGATGTTTCGGGTAAGACATCAACCTTTGGAGTCAGGAATAGCCCCATGCGCGCCTTAATCACCGGCATTACGGGTCAAGATGGCGCCTATCTCAGCAAATTGCTGCTTGATAAGGGTTATGAAGTCTTTGGGTTGGTGCGCCGTTCTTCGACCGCTGATGTCAATGATGTGCGGCTGCGTTATCTCGGCATTGCCGATAAGGTGCGCCTGCTGGATGGCAATTTGATCGACCTCTCCTCACTCATTCGCGTCATTCGTGAGGTGAAGCCGAATGAGGTCTATAATCTTGGCGCACAATCCTTCGTGAAATCATCCTGGCAACAACCACTCCTGACCGGCAATGTCACTGGGCTTGGGGCGGCGCATGTGCTGGAAGCGATCCGTCTGGAACAGCCTGAGGCGCGCTTCTATCAGGCGTCTTCATCGGAAATGTATGGGCTCATTCAGGAACCCATGCAGTCAGAACGGACGCCGTTTTATCCGCGTAGCCCCTATGCCGTTGCCAAACTCTATGGCCATTGGATGACGGTGAATTATCGGGAAAGCTTCGGCCTGCACGCTTCCTCTGGCATTCTCTTCAATCATGAAAGCCCGTTGCGCGGCATTGAATTCGTCACCCGCAAAATCACTGACGGCGTGGCACGCATCAAGCTAGGCCTGGCACGGGAACTCACGCTTGGTAATCTGGATGCCAAGCGCGATTGGGGCCATGCGCGCGATTACGTTGAAGCCATGTGGCTCATGCTGCAACAAAAGACACCGGATGATTATGTCGTGGCCACGGGCCGAACGGTCACGGTCCGGGAATTCTGCCGGCTCGCTTTTGCGCATGTGAAGCTTGACTATGAGGAATTCGTGCGGGTGGATCCGGCCTTCCTACGCCCCGCGGAAGTTGAAGTGCTACTGGGCGATGCCAGCAAGGCCAAAGCCAAGCTCGGCTGGTCCGCGCGTACATCCATCGAAGACCTGATCAGCGAAATGGTCGAAGCCGATCTGGCACGGCATAGCGCCGCGGCAAGGGGTTGATGCCGGCGTGATTGACCGCGCGCCCGCCCGTATTCTCATTACCGGAGCAAATGGCTTCGTCGGGCGCCACGCCATTCCCGCCTTGCGCGCTCGCTTCCCCAAAGCCAGGCTTATCGGCGCCACCCAGCATGCGGAGGCGACATCGCCCGGCCTTGATGAAGCCCTGGTGATGGATCTGCTTGATCCGATGTCGGTCGATGCGGCCATTACGACCACCAAGCCCGATGCGGTGTTACATCTGGCCGCGCAGGCGGCGGTAGGTGAAAGCTTTACCGCGCCATTGATGACCTGGCGGGTCAATCTTCTTGGTACCCTGGCACTGGCTGAAGCGGTTTTGCGCCAGCGTCCAAGCGCGTATTTTTTGTATGTGTCTTCGGCAGAAGTCTACGGTCTTTCTTTCCAAACTGGACAGCCGCTTTCCGAAGCAGCCTTATTGGCGCCGGCCAATCCTTACGCTGCCTCCAAGGCGGCGGCTGATCTCGCCATTGGTGAAATGGCATTGCGCGGTCTGCATGCCATTCGGCTCCGGCCATTCAATCAGATCGGGCCGGGCCAGTCGGAAGCCTTTGTCGTCGCGGCTTTCGCGCGGCAGGTCGCGCGGATCGAAGCCGGGCTGCAAGAGCCGGTGATACGCACCGGCGCGCTCAATCGCTGGCGGGATATGCTTGATGTTCGCGATGTCGTTGCAGCCTATGCCGAAGCCATCGCCCGGGCCCATAGCCTGGATCCGGGCATCGTGATCAACCTCGCTTCTGGCAGGCCCCGTTGTATCGGTGACATCCTGCAGACCTTGATTGCGGGGGCACGGACAAAAATGGTGACCGAAACGGATCAGGGGCGGCTAAGACCCACGGATATCGAGAAAACCCTAGGGGATTCGTCGCGTGCCGCGGCATTGCTAGACTGGTCACCCCAAATTGCGTGGGAGACATCGCTGCACGACGTCATGGAAGATTGGCGCAACCAGATCCGTAATGGCCGCCGATGACACTCTGGCTCGATGTCGAGGATATTTATGCCTATGCGCGCTCCAGTAACCGTCTGAGCGGCATTCAGCGCCTATGCTTTGAATTATATGCTGCCCTGG
>JBDKIR010000179.1:0-3144 GCA_039797035.1 Pseudomonadota bacterium
ACCGGCGCCGCCGCACCGGCCCTGGCAGTGTTTTCCCTGGCGGGCGCCCATATCCCGGCCTGCGCCTGCTGTGGCGCACGCGGCCCCGTGGCGGAAGCGCTTGACCGGCTGTTTCTGGGCCGGGTGCGCGGCGCGCTGCCCTGGTTTACCGCCATCGCCGCCCTGCCGCAGAGCGACGAAGCGGCCGAGGCCATTCGCCGCACGCTGCTGGAAGACCAAGCCAGCCGCGCGCGGTTCCGACTGGCGCCATAGGCGTGATTGGGCAAGGCTCTATCCTTAGGTAACACCAAAGGAAGCGCGCCATGGGCCAGGAACAATTCGCCATCTATCCAAGCCTGCGTGGCCGGATTGTGCTCATCACCGGCGGGGCAAGTGGCATTGGCGCTGAAATGGTGGCGCAATTCGCCGCCCAAGGCGCGCGGGTGGCGTTCCTGGATTTCGATCAGGAAGGCGGTGCGGCACATGCGGCGCGCACCGGTGCCAGTTTCCTGCCGTGTGACCTGCGCGATATCGCCGCCTTGCGCGCCGCCATCACGGAAGTTCAAACCCGCATCGGTCACCCGCAGGTGCTGGTGAATAACGCGGCGCGCGATGATCGGCACGCCATTGAAAGCGTGGAGCCCGATTACTGGGATGAACGCATGGCCACCAATCTGCGCCACATGTTCTTCTGCGCGCAGGCCGTGGCACCCGCGATGCGCCAAGCCAAAGCGGGTTCCATCATCAATATGGGCAGCGTCAGTTGGATGAGCGGTTCAGGCGGCATGCCCGCCTATACCGCGGCCAAAAGCGCCGTGCGTGGCCTGACGCGGGGGCTTGCGCGCGATCTTGGCGCGGATGGCATTCGCGTCAATGAACTCGTGCCCGGTTGGGTTTTCACCGAACGTCAGGAAAGCCTGTGGGCGACACCGGAAGCGGTGGAACGGCACATGATGAAGCAATGCCTCAAGCAGAAAGTCATGCCGCCCGATATCGCGCGCATGGCGCTATGGCTTGCGGCCGATGACAGCCGCATGGTGACCGCGCAGCATTTCGTGGTGGATGGCGGCGGCGTCTGACGCCGCGTCAATCCGCGGGGAGTGTTTTCTCGCCTTCACCCAGGCTCAATTGCATCGTCACCACATCCACCCAGCGGCCGAATTTCATGCCGACCGCGCGCATGGTGCCGATATGCTTGAAACCAAGTGAGACATGCAGGCCGATGGAACCGACATTTTCGGAATCACCGATCACGGCAATCATTTGCCGAAAGCCCGCCGCTTCGGCGCGTGCGATCAATTCCGCCACCAGCGCCTTGCCCACACCCTGGCCGCGCACATCATCGCGAACATAAATCGAATTTTCGACCGTGAAGCGATAGGCGGAACGCTCACGAAACGCGCCGTAATAGGCATAGGCCAGAATCTGCCCGGCTTCATCTTCCGCGACCAGCCAGGCATTGCCCTTGCCGGAGAGTACCTTTTGCATGCGCGCGGCCATATCGGCCTGTGTCGGCGGTACTTCTTCAAAGGTGCCAGCGCCATGCAACACATGATGCGCGTAGATTGCTGTGATGGCGGGCAGATCGCCCGCTGCCGCTTCACGAATGACCATGGCTCAGCCCCCAATGCCCAAAGACGCCGCCAGCGCTTCCGCCGCCGCAAGCACGGCGCGATCACGTCCCGGCGCACCCACCAGGGAAAGCCCAACCGGCGCGCCATCCACCTTGCCTGCGGGAATCGTCACCTCCGGCAAGCCGCAGAAGCCGGCAAAGGCGGTCACACCCATGGTGCGTTCGCGCACCTTGTTCTGCTCCGCGAGGGAGGACGTCAAAAGCGGCGCCGGCGCCGGAGAGGTCGGGTAGATCATCATCGCCCCACCCCCCAGCAGCGCGTGGAAACGTGCCTGCGCCACCCGGCGGAAGGCGCGCCCAGCAGCGGATTTCGCCGGATCCAAAGCGGCAGCCGTATCAAAGCGTTCTTTCACGCCGGGTCCGAATTTCGGGTTGGTCGCCGCCACCCATGGGCCAAGCGCGGTCCAGGCCTGTTCCGCCTGGGCGCAGCGGAAATGCTCATAGAACGCCTCAAGCCCTTCGGGCGCCACATGGGTCACCAACGCGGGGCCGAACAATGCCTCGGCGGCTTTCAGCGCGGGTGTCAGCGCGGCGACGGTTGCGGGTTCCGCATTGGCCCAGGCTTCGGCCACCGAAATCAGTGGCCCAACCGCGCCAGCGCCGCCGGGCGGCAATAATACCTCACCCACCCGGCGCAGCATGGCGCCGCTCCGGGCAAACCAGCCGGCGGTGTCGTAATCCGGGCCCAGAGGGCAAGCGCCGGCAAGGCTGATCGCGCCCCAGCTCGGCCGAATGCCGAAAACGCCGCAATAGGAAGCCGGGATGCGCACGGAACCGCCGGTATCCGACCCCATGGCGAAATCCACCAGGCTTGCAGACACCGCCGCAGCCGACCCGCAGGAGGACCCGCCCGGGAAGCGATCCGGTGCGGCCGGGTTTTTCGGTGTGCCCTGCCAGATATTCTCGCCGGTCAGGCCATAGGCCAGTTCAACGGTCTTGGTCTTCCCGACAAGCGAGGCACCCGCCTGCAAAAGCTGCGTGATGACCAGCGCATCGCGCGTGGCTGGCGGATGCGTCGCCGCCCAATCGGGATTGCCATAGCCGGTCACGGTGCCGGCGACATCAAATAGATCCTTGGCAGCGAAGCTGAGACCGGCAAGAGGGCCAGAGGCGGCACCGGGGCGCATGGTGCGCTCACCAGGAATGAAGGCGCCAACACTATCTTCAGTCATGCCAAGCTCCCGCTGCTGATAATGGCGCGGAAACTGCGCCAGCCGAACGGGTGAGGCAAGGGCGAAAAAGGCGGGACACGGGGGCAGGCTGGTCCCGCCTTAAGGTTCGCAACGGCACTCTTCCCCAAAATTCATGGGGGTGGTGCCTTATGAGTCAGGTCAGGTCGAGCAAGGCTGCCTTGACGGTAAGCGCGGCAATGCCCGCAGCGATGACCGCGGTCGGTTCACCGAAGCGTTTGGCCAGAAAATAAGCGCAGCCAGCAAACACCAGCGCCCAGCAAGCAATTTCTCCCAAACTTGGATTGATCGCCATGACTCGTCCTCCTCAACAGAAGGATTTTCTAACAAATTCTTCATGAA
>JBDKIR010000180.1:0-2606 GCA_039797035.1 Pseudomonadota bacterium
AGCGTTGTCAGCACGCGCGCGCCGGAAGCGCCAATCGGGTGGCCAATCGCAATGGCGCCGCCATTCACATTCACCTTGCTGGTATCCCAGCCAAGATCTTTGTTCACGGCAATGGCTTGCGCGGCGAAAGCCTCATTCGCTTCGATCAGATCAAGATCATCAATCGACCACCCGGCTTTGGCCAAAGCCTTGCGAGAAGCCGGAATGGGCCCCGTCCCCATGATGGAAGGATCAACGCCCGCGGTCGCCCAGGAAACAATGCGCGCCAGCGGCGTAAGGCCACGCTTGGCCGCTTCGGCTGCACTCATCACCACAACTGCGGCCGCGCCGTCATTGATGCCGGAAGCATTGCCGGCCGTCACGGATCCATCCTTGGCAAAAGCCGGACGAAGCTTTGCAAGCACTTCAATGGTAGTCTCCGGCTTCGGATATTCATCAGCGGAGACAACCACATCACCCTTGCGGCCCTTGACTGTAACAGGCGCGATTTCATCGGCGAAGCGCCCAGCCGCCATGGCTGCGCCCGCCTTGCGTTGCGAATTCAGCGCGAATTGATCCTGTTCATCGCGCGTGATCTGGAATTGGCGGGCAACATTCTCCGCCGTATTGCCCATGTGGTAGCCGTGAAAGGCATCCATCAGGCCATCACGCAGCATTGTATCCATCAACGCGAGATCGCCCATTTTTTGGCCAGCGCGCAATTGCTGGGCATGCGGCGCCTGCGTCATGCTTTCCTGACCGCCAGCAATCACAATACGCGCATCGCCTGTCGCGATCTGCTGCGCCGCCAGGGCCACGGCGCGCAGCCCGGAACCGCAAAGCTGATTGATGCCAAAGGCAGTGTGTTCCACCGGGATGCCAGCATTAACCGAGGCTTGGCGCGCGGGATTCTGGCCGGCACCTGCCGCCAGGATCTGGCCCAAAATCACTTCATCAACCTCACCCCCTTCAATGCCGGCACGCGCCATGGCGGCGTTGATGGCAATTGTGCCCAAGGCATGGGCCGGAAGGGATGCAAAGGCACCATTAAAGGCGCCCACAGGCGTGCGAGCGGCAGCAGCGATGACGATATCGGTCATGATGGCGTTGTTCCTTCCTCAGGGCGGAATGCGGATTGACTGACTAAAAATTACTATATCACAAACTGCGCAGCCAGTCGCACAGGGGCTGCCATAAGGCCTTTTCGGCGTTCATGCCGGCAACCATGCCTACATGCCCAGCCGGCGCCATATGGAGCTTGATCTTGCGCAAGCGTGCCGTGGCCGCCAAGGCGGCTTCAGGCGGCACGATACGATCACGATGGGGGATGGCGGCAAAGCTCGGCCCCTCCCAATGGGCCGGATCCACCACCTCCCCGGCAATGCGCCAGGCGAGCCGGGCCGGTTCATTATGGCCATACCAGCCGCCAATGCATTGCCGCGTGACGGGCGCCGGCAGGGGAACCCCGTCATTCAGCCAATCCTCCAGCGCCACAAAACGGCGCGCTTCTGCCGAATTTGGGTCCAGCCTGGCGAAATTGCGAAATTTTCGCGCGATTCCAAAGGGATCCAGGCCGGCGAAAAGCGTCTGCAGCATATCCACCGGCAAGGCGCCACTCGGCTCCATGGCCGCTTCCAGGCCTGGCAGCGCGGCAGCCACCGCCCTGCCCCGGTGTTCTGCACCCGCCCCCGCATGAAAATCCCAAGGCATGGCGAGCATCGCCAGCGCCCGCACCCGGGCCGATTGCCGCAGCGCCGCCGCCAGGCTGAGCAGCCCCCCCATGCAATAACCCGCCAAAACCACCGGGGCGGGCAAGGCCTGGATGGCACGCTCCAACCGCCCCGCGACATAATCGGTCAGGGTGAAATGGCGCTCAGCCTCGCCAGGCGCGCCCCAATCCAAGAGAAAGGTCCGGAAGCCCTGCGCGGCAAACCACCGCATCATGGAAACTTCCGGCAATAGATCCATGACATAGGCGCGATTGATCAGTGATGGCACAAACAAGACCGCGGGCCCGGTACCACCATAATCCAGGATCCGACTATCTTGTTCAAACCAAAGGATTTCGGGGGCGCTCGCCTGCCGTTCAAAGGGATGCCGACGATAAGCGGCAAGCCCGGCAAGCAAGGCCTGGTCTGCCCTTAACAAACGCCCGAGGACGGCAGCCCGAAACGCGTCAGGCGCGTGCCCGGCCTCCGCGAGGGCGGCGCTTATTCGCGCCATTTCGGCCTGCCCCCGCTTCGAGATCGGCAAGGCGGCGTTCCAGGGTGGCAAGCCGTTCAGCCATGGCATCCCGGGCGTCATCCCGGCTGCCGCCATGGCCCGCATCCCCGCCAGCCCCAGATGGAGCGACAGGGGGCGCGGTCCTCGGCGGCGCAGCGGCGCTGTCATGCGGGGCAGACGCGGTGGAAGGATAGACAGGCGTGAAGCGTGCGGCGGCGCGGAGCCAGGCGGCGCCCAGCGATGCAAAGGCGGCCCATTGCTCGGTAAAGGCCGGATCGGCCACCAGGCCGGCAATCTCGCTCTGCCAAAGCGAGATCCAATCTTCCGCGAGTTGATCGAGGTCTTCTGGCTCGCCCATCACTAAAGCCTATAGCGGCTTTGCTGCCCCGCGGGAACGACCATGG
>JBDKIR010000181.1:0-2951 GCA_039797035.1 Pseudomonadota bacterium
AGGCTTGCCCCAAATACCAAGCGATCCCCATCCACCCCATGGCTTTGCGCGGCATGACGCAAGGATGCCATCGCTGTAGCGTCACTCGACAGCAGCCATAAGACGGAACCAGGCACGGCGCGCAAAATCCGCATCCAGCTGGCGAATTGCTCGGGCGTGATTTTATAGGCGCTGTTGAAACAGCAATAGACCACGCCTTCCGGCGGCAATCCCGCTTCCGCCCGGCTTGGCGTGGCGGGCGCGATCACCCGCTGATCATCATTGGCCTGATAGCTCTCCGGCAAATGAATGATTTTCTCATCATAAAAGCGCTGCTGATCCATGGGCAGCACCGTGGTATCGGCGATGATGTAATCAAGGAAATCGGCGCCAATCGTGCCGGGATAACCGAGATAACTCACCTGCAACGGCGCCAGCCTTGCCGCGAAAAGCGACAGGCGTGCATCCTGCGTATAGCCCTTCAAGTCCACCGCAATATCCAGCGACGCTGCGCGCGCCTGCGCGACGATCATGGCATCGGAAAGCCCCGCGCATTCGTGAAACGCCGCCACCGCTGCCCTGGCGCGGCCGCGCATCGCATCTTCCAGCGCAGGTCCATAGGAAAAGGCGTGAATTTCGAAGCGATCCCGATCATGGAATTCAAGGACCCGCGCCAGCAGATGCATTGTCGCGTGATTGTGGAAATCCGCTGAGAAATAGCCGATGCGCAGCCGCGGCGCGGAAGAAGCCACCGCCGGCCGCGCCACGATATTGCGCGGTAGGGTTTCACGCGTATAGGCGCGTGCGGCACGCTGATGCAATTCGGGGTCGTCACAGATGCCAAGTAGTGCGAAGGGATTGGCCACCAATTTTCCGCCGCGCAAACCTTCCAACAAATATTGGCGTTGCTCCGGCAAGCCCGCCCAATCCCAACTGCGCTGCTTGGTGTAAATCAAGGAGGAAAGGGCCTCCGTAATACCAGGATCGAGCGCTATCGCCTTTTCAAACCGAGCGATCGCTTCTGTCTGACGTTGCAGCGCATTCAGTGAATTACCTTCATAATTCAATGCTTCCGCCGCATTGGGGTCAATCTTCAATACACGCTCATAGCAGGCCAGGGCTTCATCATGCCGATTGAGCAATGCCAGCGCATTGCCAAGGTTCAGATGGGCGTGGGTAGCCTGTGGTGCGATTTCAATGGCGCGATGATAAGTCTCAATTGCCTCCGGCAGGCGCCGTAAGGCTTTCAATGCTACGCCTTTGCCAATCAAGGCTTCCACATTGCGCGCTTCAAGCGCGAGCGCTGCATCAAGCGCTTGCAAGGCTTCGTCATGTCGGTTCTCACCACTGAGGGCCAGCCCCTTACCAATCAGCACCTTCGGCACGCGGGGATTAGCCGCCGCAAGGCGCTCAAACAATCCAAGCGCGCGGGGATAATCACGCAAACCAAGAAAACCCGCGCCAAGTGAGAGTAAGGTTTCAAGGCTGGCACGCTGTTTGTCGAGGAAGCCGGTCAGGAACATGACCGCATCACGATGCTGGCCAAGCTTTTGCAGAGTATCAGAAAGCATCACGGCAGCGCGCGCATGCCCCGGTTCCAATGCCAAGCCAGCACGGAAGGCTTCCATGGCGCCATCCGCATCACCCAGCCGCAGCCGACAGAGCCCACGATTACAATGGAAATCACCATCAATCCCGCTAACGCCACGCGCGATAATAGCCTCATAGGCGGCATTGGCGCGCTGCATGTCACCCATTTCAAGCAGCGTATCGGCCAGGTTAAAATGGGCGAATGAAAGGCCAGGGTCGGCACTGATCGCCGCATCGAAAGCGTCGATCGCAGCCGCCCTATCGCCCGCTGCGCGACGCAGGTTACCAAGATCATTGAAGATGACGGCCGAGCGTGGCGCCAATCGGGCGGCGTTTTCCATGGCCTCTCGCGCTGATGCGATTTGCCCATGGGCAAAAAGCGCCAAGGCCAAAAGGCGATGCGCTTCAGCATGATCAGGCTGCTGGCGCAGAAAAGCGCGGTAGCCGGTGATGGCGGCTTCAAGATTGCCGCCCTGATGGTGGCGAAGCGGTTCGTGCAAATCAGGCAGCGCCACGGCATTTCCCTCCACAACGGGGCTCATGTCGCTGCCAAAATGCGGGGCAGCGTTGGGGTTCATAAACCATGATCCCCGGCGCCCCTCAACCTTGCCGTCGATTCGGCTTCAGAATAGCGCCAATTGTCGTGGGGCATTGCTGCCCTGGTCAGACGGCACCGCAAACCGCGTGCAATCCAGCGCCCCTGCCCCCGTGCCGCGCCGTTCAAGACCCAAACGCCGCGCCGCCACGGCAAAGCGCTGCGCCAGCAATTCGGCATAGGGGCCGGTACCGCGTTGGCGCTGGCCAAAACGCTTGTCATACAAGGCGCCGCCACGCGTCTGACGAATAAGGGAGAGCACGCGCGCAGCGCGATCCGGCATATGGCGCGCCAACCATTCTTCGAATAACTGCTTGATTTCAAGCGGCAGGCGCAACAGCACATAGCCCGCACTTGTCGCCCCCGCGGCGGCACCCTGCTCCAGCAGGCTTTCCAATTCCATGTCATTCACTGCCGGGATCATCGGCGCGGTCAGAATGGCGGTTGGAATGCCGGCCGCGGTCAATTCCCGCATGGCTTGCAAACGGCGCGCTGGTGTTGCCGCGCGCGGTTCCATGATGCGTGCCAAGCGGGGGTCGAGCGTTGTCACCGAAAGGCAGACCCGCACCAGATTGCGCGCCGCCAGGCGCTGCAGAATATCCATATCGCGCAATACGCCGGCGGATTTCGTCACAATCGTCACCGGATGATTGAAGCGATCCAGCACTTCAAGCACGGCCCGGGTCAGGCCCAATTGCCGTTCAACCGGCTGGTAAGGATCCGTATTGGCGCCAAGGGCAATCGGGCGCGGATCATAGCCGGGCTTGCGCAATTCCTTGTCCAGCAG
>JBDKIR010000182.1:0-4134 GCA_039797035.1 Pseudomonadota bacterium
GAATACATCATCCCCAATGCCTTTGATCCACGCTTGATTTCGCGGGTTTCGCCAGCGGTGGCCAAGGCAGCGATGGATAGCGGCGTGGCGCGCCGGCCCTTGCCGGATTTGCAGCGCTATGCGCGCGATTTGGCGAACCGCCTGGATGCCACGGTCGGCGCGCTGGAAGCGATTGCCGAAAGCGTGCGGCAGAACCCGAAGCGTGTCGTTTTCGCCGAAGGCGAGGAAGAAAAAGTGATTCGCGCCGCAATCGCCTTCCGCAATGCGGGCTACGGGACACCAGTCCTGGTCGGGCGAGAGGACCGCATCGCCGCCGTGGCCAATGCCATCGGCATCCCTTTGCCGGATGGTATCGAAATCCAGAATGCACGGCTTTCTGAATCCACGCGTCGCTATGCTGAATTTCTCTATGAAAAACGCCAGCGCGATGGTTTCTTGCAGCGTGATTGCCAGCGCTTGGTCAATCAGGACCGCAATGTGTTTGCTTCCTGCATGGTGGCCACAGGCGATGCGGATGCGGTGGTCACGGGCACCACGCGTTCCTATGCTGCAGCGCTTGAAGGCATCAGCATGGCGATTGAGCCGGTGCCGGGCCGCGTTGCCTTTGGTGTTTCCATCATCATTTCACGCCAGGCCGGCACTGTCCTGGTGGCCGATACGGCCATTCATGAAAGGCCGGATGCGGCAACACTCGCGGGCATTGCGCGGGGTTCAGCGGCTGCCGCCCGGCGCCTTGGCATGGAACCGCGCGTGGCCTTCCTTTCCTTCTCCACCTTTGGGGATCCGCGCGGCACCATTCCCGGCAGTATTCGTGAAGCGGTAAAGCTGCTGACGGAACGCGGTGCCGATTTTGAATTTGATGGTGAAATGGCCGCCGATGTTGCCTTGGATCCCGCGCTGCGGGCCAAGCTTTATCCCTTCTGCCGGCTGAGCGGCCCAGCCAATGTTCTGATCATGCCAGGGATTCACGCCGCGCATATTCTGACCCGTGCCGTGCCGCAATTGACCAGCAGCACGGTCATTGGTCCCTTGCTGACGGGCCTGGCCCATTCGGCGCAAATCGTGCCCATGCAAGCCGGCGTCAATCAGATTGTCGATGTGGCTTGCCTGGCCGCGCATGCCGCAGTGCCACGCGGCTGAAGGCTGTGCCCAGCCCGGCATGGCCGGGTCTAGGAGCGTTTTTTTGGTTGACGTAAAGAAAATTTCCGTCAGCCTTCACCCTTGATGGTGCGGCGCCAAGACCGCATCACAAGGGGAATGTGAACCATGTCCAAAACCCATCTTGCGCGCCGCGCTGTGGTTTCAGCTGCGGGGCTATTGGCGTTGCCTGGTATTCTGCGTGCCCAATCGGCCGATTGGCCGCGCCGCCCGGTGCGCTATATCAACCCCTATCCCGCAGGCGGTTCAACCGATGTCCTGTCGCGCATTTATTGTGCGCGCATGTCGGAACTTACGGGACAAAGCTTCGTCGTTGAAAATCGCGGTGGGGCGGGCGGCAATGTCGGTGTAGATGTCGTCGCCAAGGCGGCGCCGGATGGCTATACGATCGGGCTTGGCGGCATTGCGTCGCACGCCATTGCGCCAACACTTTATAGCAGCCTGAGTTTCGATCCTGAGAAGGATTTCACTTTCATCAGCGGGCTATGGCAATTGCCCAATCTGCTTGGCGTCAATCTTGATCTGCCGGCGCGCAATGTTCCCGAATTGATTGCATTGCTGAAGGCCAATCCTGGCAAATATTCCTTTGGTTCGGCGGGGTCTGGCACCACGCTGCATCTCTCAGGCGAAATGTTCAAGCAATTGGCCGGCGTGAATATGGAACATGTGCCCTATCGCGGTGCCGCACCGGGGCTTGTGGATCTGATGGCCGGGCGCATCCATATGATGTTCGACAATATGCCTTCCATCCTGGCCTTGGCGCGTCAGGGCAAGGTGCGCGCCCTGGCCGTGACCAGCGAAAGGCGTAGCCCCATAGAACCTGATTTGCCCGCGATTGCCGAATACCTGCCGGGTTTTGATGTCATTTCCTGGACCTGCGTTTGTGCCCCGGCAGGGCTACCGCGAGAGGTTGCAGAACGCATGTCAATGCTCACGAAACAGGCGCTGGAGCATCCGGATCTCGTGAAATCCTTCCGCGAACAGGGCGCCTTGGCCTGGTACACCAGTATTGCGGAAATCGGCGCGTTTCGTGCCGCGCAACAGGCCAAGCTGGCGCCCTTGATCCGCGCTTCCGGCGCCAAGGTGGATTGAAGCGCGGCCCTTGCCGGCAGCGCGGCTGATCTGCGACAAGGGCGCCATTCTTGATAAGCGCCCTTGTCGGAAGCCATATGAACGCCGCAGCGTCTGAAAATGCCGAAGCGCCCGATGGGGCGGAGCGCCTTGATCATTTCATGGCGCGCGCTGCGGCGGCCTATTACGCGGCGCATGATCCGTTTCAGGATTTCGCGACATCGCCCGAAATATCGCAAGCTTTTGGGGAGTGCCTCGGGCTTTGGGCGGCGGTCACCTGGCAGGCCATGGGTCGGCCTGATCCGGTACTGCTGGTGGAATGCGGCCCCGGGCGCGGCAGCCTGATGGCGGATGCGCTGCGTGCCATTGCGGAAATGATGCCGGCATTTCGCGCCGCCTTGCGCGTGCATCTGGTGGAAACATCGCCGCGTCTGCGTGAAGTGCAGGCCGCAAGGCTGCGTGATGCTGATATCGTCTGGCACGAAGATGTCGGCACGCTGCCCGATGCGCCCATGATTCTGCTTGCCAATGAATTTTTGGATGCGCTGCCCATACGCCAATTCATCCGCCAAGCGGGTGCTTGGCATGAACGTTTCGTCAAGGATGGTGTTTTCCTTGCACTGCCAAGCGATATTGCCTTGCCGCAGGACGCGCCCGAAGGTGCCATTCAGGAAGTGAATGAAGCAGCGCTTGGCTTTGCGGCCTGGCTTGGCGCAAGGTTCAAGCGCCATGGTGGCGCGGCCTTGCTGATTGATTACGGCCCGGCAGAAAGCGGTTTTGGCGATAGTCTGCAGGCCATGCAGGCAGGGCGGCCAGCGGATCCGCTCAGCACGCCCGGTGCGGTGGATATTACCGCGCATGTGGATTTCGCCGCCTTCGCGGCGGCTGCGCGCGCGGCGGGCGCCCTGGCGCATGGCCCTTTGCCGCAGGGCGTTTTCCTGCAGCGCCTTGGTTTCATGACGCGGGCGGCGATGCTGGCGCGGCTGGATCCTGCCCGCGCCCAAGCGCAATTGGCGGGTGCCCATCGGCTGACCGCGCCAGAAGCCATGGGGCGCCTGTTCAAGGCCCTGGCGGTATGCGATTCAAGCCTGCCAATACCTGCCGGATTCGAAACCGCATGAGCGCTGAATTCCTGACCGCCGAACCTTTGCGCCTGCCCGGCCTGCAACACGGGTTTTTCACCCGCAATGGCGGTGTTTCCAAAGGGGCTTTTGCTTCCTTGAATTGTTCGCTTTCCGGCAAGGATGACGCGGCGGCGGTGCGGGAAAATCGCACCCGTGCCGCGGCGGCGCTGGGGCTGCCGTATCAGGCGCTATGTGGGCTGACGCAAGTGCATGGCAAGCGCGTGGTGGTTGCCGAGGAAGCCTGGCCAGAAGACCAACGCCCAGAAGCTGATGGCGTGGTGACACGGCGCGCGGGCCTTGTGCTTGGCATCATCACCGGTGATTGCGCGCCGGTGCTTTTTGTGGACCACGCGGCGCGCGTGATTGGCGGGGCGCATGCCGGTTGGCGCGGCGCGGTGGCGGGTGTTCTTGAGGAAACCGTTTTCGCGATGGAAGGCTTGGGCGCGGATCGGCGGGCCATCACTGCCGTGGTTGGCCCGTGCATTCATCAGCCATCCTATGAAGTGGCGGCGGATTTGCGCGATGCGGTGCTGGCGTGTGACCCAGCCGATGCGCGATTCTTTCATGCGGGCCAACGTGATGCGCGTTGGCAGTTTGACCTGCCCGGCTATTGCGCCGCACGCATGGCGGCATTGGGTGTGGCTGTCAGCATCATGCCCCATGACACACTTGCCGATACGGGGCGGTTTTTCAGCCATCGGCGCAGCACCTTGGCCGGCGGTGGGCCGATTGGGCATCAACTTTCCGCCATTGCATTGATGGGCTGACATCGCGTTTTTGG
>JBDKIR010000183.1:0-4655 GCA_039797035.1 Pseudomonadota bacterium
ACCGCAACAGAAATCTGGACCTTTGTCCGCAGTGGTCCGGGGGAACGCTGGCTGCTTTCGGCGATCCAGCAGACGAACTGAAATTTTGTCTTTCGCCGCGGCGCTTGGCGCCAAACGGCAGCAAGCAAAGGCGTCGCAGATTCTGCGGCGCCTTTGTTGTTTCAAGGCGCGCTGAGCAATGAAACGCCGTGTTCGGGGCTTGCCGGCGCGCGGCATCCAGGGGCCATTTCATCACTGGTGATCCTTGTAATTCTAGCCTTGGCGGCGGCTTTGGCCACCTGCGCAAAAATCTCTCGCTTTTCGGTCAAGGCTGCGTCTAGCCTCAGACAAAATCATCAGGAGGAAAGGCGTGGCGTTTCCAATCACGCGGCGCGGCTTTACCGCGCTTGGTGCAGCCTTGGTCACTCGTCCTGCTTTGGCGCAAGGGCGTTTTCCTGATCGGCCTTTGCGCATGTTGGTGCCCTGGACACCGGGGGGCGCGACTGACATCCAAATGCGCGCCTTATGCGAACAGGCTGCCAAGCGCTTGGGGCAACCCATTATTGTCGACAATAAGCCAGGGGCGGGTGGCTCACTCGCGGCGCAATTCCTGGCACGGGAAGCGCGCCCGGATGGTTATACGCTGGCACAAATGTCCAATGGCACCTTCCGCATGCCCTTGCTGCAGGAAAAGCCGCAATGGGATCCGATGCAGGATTTCAGCTGGGTCATTCGGCTGGTTGGCTATATGGGCGGCGTTGTGGTGCGGCGCGATGCGCCTTGGCAAACGATGCAGGAATTACTGGCCGATGCGCGGGCCAATCCGGGCAAGTTCAATTACGGCACGCCCGGGGCGAATACGACGGATATCCAGATGACACGGCTGGCGCGCTTGGCGGGCATTGAATGGGTGTCGGTTCCCTTCCGGGGCGCGGCACCAAATCTTCAAGCGCTGCTGGCTGGCGACATTCATTTTTCAGCCGAAACCAGTGCCTGGGCCGATATGGCGCTTGAAGGGCGCGTGCGACCTTTGGCTGTTTGGATGAATGAAAGGGCAGCGCGGTTTCCGGATGTGCCGACGCTGCGCGAGGTTGGCTATGATGTTTTGGGTGAGAGTACCTATGGCATTGGTGCGCCCCGCGGTCTGGACCCAGCCGTGACGGGGATTTTGCATGATGCCTTTAAGGCGGCCTTGTTCGACCCGGCGCATCTTGCTGTGATCGGCCGCTTTGATATGCCAGTGCGTTACCTCAATAGCGCAGATTATGGCGTTGCAGCGGCCGCCCATTACGCCGATGAACGCAAAACCGTGCAGGAGCTTGGGCTGAAACTGGGCTAAAGCATGGGGGCGGCCCCTTGCCGAATGGCAGGCTTCGGGGCAAGGCGAAGGTTCTGAGAGCCCGAGAGCGTAGAATTTCAGACGAGGTGCCGCGTGATTCCAACTTCGAACCTGGCCGTCATGTTGCTGCAAACGGCGCGCCGCTTGCCCGATCATCCAGCCCTGATCTGGCGCGGTCAGGTCTGGAGCTGGGCCGAGATTGCGACCCGTGCCATGGCCGCCGCCGCCGGCCTGCGTGCGCGTGGGATTGGCGCGGGTGATCGCGTGCTGATCCATTCGCGCAACAATAACGCGATTTTTGAAGGCATTTGGGCCTGTTGGCTGATTGGTGCTGTCTGGGTTCCAACGAATTTTCGCCTGAGCCCGCCGGAAGCGGCTTATCTTGCCGGGTCATCGCGCTGCAAGGCGCAGATTTTCGATGTGGCTTTCCCCGAACATCGCGCTGCCTGCCGCGCGGAAAACCCCGCCTGCGTTCTGGATATCGCGATTGGCGAAGGCGCCGGTTTTTCCTGGGAAGATTTGATCGCCGAAGGCCAAGCTGCGCCTGTCACCGTGCCCGCCGATGTGGATCGCGATCATCCGGCTTGGTTCTTCTATACCTCTGGCACTACAGGCCGGCCCAAGGGCGGCATTTTGACCCATGGGCAGTTGGCCTTTGTCATCAATAATCACATTGCGGATCTCATGCCGGGGCTGACTGAAAAGGATGCCTCCCTGGTTGTCGCACCGCTTTCACATGGCGCGGGCATCCATGCGCTATCGCAAGTGGCGCGCGGTGCTGTTTCCATCCTGCTGCCCGGTGAGCGTTTTGATGTGCCGGAAGCCTGGCGGCTGATTGAAACGCATCGGGTTTCCAACATGTTCACCGTGCCAACCATTTTGACGGCGCTCTGCCGCGACCCGGCGGTGGATACGCATGATCATTCTTCCTTGCGCCATGTGATCTATGCCGGTGCGCCGATGTACCGGGAGGATCAGAAATACGCGCTTGCGAAGCTTGGCCCTTGTCTGGTGCAGTATTTCGGCTTGGGCGAGGTGACCGGCAATATCACCGTACTGCCGCCCGCCTGGCATAGTTTGGAAGATGATCCCGCCATGCCGATCGGTTCCTGCGGCTATCCGCGCACGGGGATCGAGGTTGCGATTTTGGATACCGCGAACCAGCCCTTGCCGGCGGGCGAGACCGGCGAGATTTGCGTGCGCGGGCCTGCGGTTTTCGCCGGCTATTTCGAAAATGATGCCGCCAATGAAAAGGCCTTTGCCGGTGGCTGGTTCCATACCGGTGACCTTGGCCATCTGGATGCGCGCGGCTTTTTGTACATCACGGGCCGCGCTTCGGACATGTATATCTCTGGCGGGTCCAATGTGTATCCGCGTGAGGTAGAGGAAGCGCTACTGACACATCCAAATGTTGCGGAAGCCTGCGTGGTTGGCGTGCCTGATGCGAAATGGGGCGAAAGCGGCGTTGCTGTACTGGTCGCAGAAGCGGGCGCTGTGATTGATGCGGCGGCGGTGATGGCGCATCTGGATGGCCGGCTTGGCCGTTACAAATGGCCGGCGAAGATCGTGGTGTGGGATGCGCTACCGCGTTCCGGCTACGGCAAGGTCCCGAAGAATGAGGTGAAGCGCCTGCTTGTGGAACGTGGGCAGGCGTAACGCGGGCCAGCAAGCGGTTGCAGGCGCTGGCCGGTTTCCGCGCCCTTGTTGCCCTGACCGATTATCGCCAGGCCGGAAGATCGCGCTTCTGGTGCTGAAGCGGTGAACGACCTTCGGTGCTTGCGTTCTTCAGCCCGAGATGATGATGCGCGCAAGCTCATCCGGGGTGGTCAGCATGGGGTAATGGCCGGTGTCGATCACATGCCAGCGCGCGCCAAGCTTATCCGCGCAGCGGCGCTGATGCGCTTCACCCGGGTTTTGCGCTTGTGGGCAGTAAATCACCGAAGCCTTCCAGGATTGCTGCCAAAAACTGGGCAGTTTTACGGGCTGTGTGAAGGTCTTTACTGGATGCAGCGTCATGCGATCGGCCGCCCATAAAGCCAAGTCTTTATCCATGCCAAGGAAAAGCCGGTTCAGCGCATCCTCCCGGCTGGGGCCCAGCGCAATATCGGTATTGATGGCGGCGGGACGCGTGACGATGTCGCGCAGCTTCTCCCCATCCATGAGCGCGAGCGCATCGGCAAAAACCAGCCGACCGACCCGCTCCCGCGCGCGTTCGGCCGCGGCGGCCATCACCATGCCGCCCGCCGAAGTGCCTACCAGCACCACATCGCGCAAATCGTGAAAATATAAATAATCGGCAATTTCCTGGCCGTGGGATTCGGTATCGATCCCGGCACGCATCTGGTTTTTGCGTTCAGCGCAGCCATCAAGGGTCGGCGCATGAACATCATGTCCGGCGGCCCGCAGCCGTTCTGCCACGAAGCGCCAAATCCACCCCCCCTGATAGGCACCGTGAATGAGAACGATACTGGACATTGGCTGCTTCCCTTCATCCGACCCGCAGGTGCCGGGTTGGTTTGTTATGAAGAGAGCTTTCCTCGAAAACGCAGGGGTGGCAATCGGGGGCAGATCTTGTGCCATGGTGAATGGGGACGGGCTTCTGCACCCTGGCTGTATCGCTTCCTCAAGCCCGGACTCTGGCGCTTCGTTCAGCGGGCAGGCATTCTGCGCCGAACAGAGCCAGTTTGCAGGCTTTGCTGGGCTTGCTGAATTGGCATGGGGCTGGCGAAGGTCCCGATGCGCTCTATTGTAAGCGAATATTTGAAAGAGAGGCTTTCCATGTTGCGTCGGTCCTTACTTTCGATGGCTGCCCTGGGCTTGGCTGCGCCGGCCATTGCGCAAGCGCGGCCCTTGCGGATGATCATACCGGTTGGCGTGGGTGGCGTGACCGATGTGGTTGGCCGGATTTTGGCAGATGCCTTGCAGGCGCAGCTCGGCCGACCAGTTGTGCCCGAGAATATCGCCGGGGCCGGCAGCACCGTGGGCGCGGCGGCGTTTCATCGCCTGCCTGCGGATGGCAATAGTATTTTCATCGGCACCAATAATCACCCCGTCATGAAGGCGGTGTATCCGAATTTTGCCCATGATCCCGTGACGGATTTCGTGCCTTTGGCATTGGTCGGACGGCAGCCTTTCGTCTTGGCGGTGCACCCCGATGTGCCGGCACGCGATGTGGCTTCCCTGCTGGCGTGGCTCGCGCAGAAAAAGGAAGAAGCCAATTATGGCGCCACCAATCCTGGCGCCACCAATCATTTGGCGGGTGAATTATTCCGTCAGATTTCCGGTGCCAGCTTCACCATTGTGCCTTACCGCACAGCCGCCAATGCGGTGCAGGATC
>JBDKIR010000184.1:0-3616 GCA_039797035.1 Pseudomonadota bacterium
GTGAGGTGGACGCCACCAGCAACGCATCCGCCGCATCCGCCCCGGCTGCTTTCGCTGCCTTGATCAGGTCAGCCAATGCCCCCAGCCGGTTCATGCGGCGAGGCTTTCCATGATGGCGCCGATGGACGGCACCTGTCCGGATGGCCCCATCACCGCCAAGGTCGGGCGCTGGCGGAAGGCGCGCGCGGCCGCTTGTTGCACCTGTTCCACGGTGACTGACGCAATGCGCTGCTTGGTTTCCTCAATCGGGATCACGCGACCATGCACCTGCAATTGCCGCGCAAGCTGTTCACAGCGGCTGCCGGTGGATTCCAGGGACATCAACAGGGAAGCACGCAGCTGTGCCTTGGCGCGGGCCAATTCATCTTCCGTCACGTCGCGCTGCACCTTCAGCAATTCCTCAAGCGTCACGGGCATCAATTCCGCCGCTTCCTTCTCGCCAGTGCCCGCGTAAATCTGGAACAATCCGCCATCCTTGAACGGCGAGGCAAAGGCATAGATGGAATAAACCAAGCCGCGCTTTTCACGGATTTCCTGAAACAGCCGCGATGACATGCCGCCACCAAGCAGCGTGCCCAGCACCTGCGTTGGCCAATGCATGGGATCGAGATAGGGGACGGATGGAAAGCCAAGCACGATATGCACCTGGTCCAAATCACGCTCCTCGCGGAATTCGCCACCGGCATAGCGCGCGGCTTCGGGTGCAGCGATATCGACCTTGGGCAGATCAGCGAAATGCTTGCCGACCAGATCAAGCAGCGCATCATGTTCCAGCGCGCCAGCCCCGGCGATGACAATGGATGAAGGCCCGTAATGGCGGCCCATATAGCCCCTGAGCGCATCGCGCGTCATGGCCTTGATCGATTCCTCGGTCCCCAAAACGGGCCGGCCCATCGGCTGATCCGGGAAGGCCGTGGATTGGAAATGATCGAACACGATATCATCCGGCGTATCATTCGCCTGGCCGATTTCCTGCAGGATCACGCCGCGTTCGCGTTCCACTTCTTCAGGCACAAAGGTCGAATGCGTCAGGATATCGCCGATGATATCAACAGCGAGGGCGGTGTCTTCCTTCAGCACCTTGGCGTAATAGGCGGTCTGTTCGCGGGCGGTATAGGCATTGAGATGCCCGCCGACATTCTCAATCTCCCGCGCAATCGCCGCCGCGTCGCGCCGCGCCGTGCCCTTGAAGGCCATATGTTCCAGAAAGTGTGAAACGCCATTGTCTTCCGGCGTTTCATGCCGCGTGCCGACCGAGACATAGGCGCCGACGGATACGGTTTCCACGCGCGGCATGTTTTCGGAAACAATCGTCAGGCCATTTTCAAGGCGAGTGACGCGGACGGCTTCGGTCATGGATCAAAGGCTCTTTTCAAGCTGCATTGCGACGGGCATGGGCACGAACCGCGGCTTCCACCGCGCCGAGATCATCCGGCAGGACGGAAAAGCGTTCTTCCCGATCATATAGGTCGGCAAGCCGCGCTGGCAGAGGGGGGCGCAGCCCCGTGGCGCGTTCCACCGCATCGGGGAATTTCGCCGGATGCGCGGTGGCGGCCACCACTACGGGGATTGAGCGGTCTTCAGGCGCCAAGGCGCGCGCGGCAGCGGTGCCAACCGCGGTATGCGGATCCGCCAAATACCCCGCCGCCTGATGCAAATGGCGGATTTCGGCCAGCGTCCCGGCATCATCCAGGGTGAAGCCCGCGAATAACCGGGTGGCGTCCCGCCAGGCGGCATCGGGGATCGGCATTCGGCCTTCGGTGCGGAAACGGCGCATGGCGTCCGCCGTGACCGCGCCATCACGCCCCAGCAATTCGAACAATAGGCGTTCGAAATTGGAGGAAACCTGGATATCCATGGAAGGTGACAGGGATGGTTCGACCGGCCGCGCCGTCATGTCATTGGCCGTGAGGAAGCGCGCCAGAATGTCATTGCGGTTCGACCCCACGATCAGCTTCGCCACCGGCAGGCCCATGCGCATCGCGGCCCAGGCGGCCAGGACATTGCCGAAATTGCCGGTGGGCACGCTGAAGGCCACCGGGCGATCTGGTGCGCCAAGGGCCAAGGCGGCCGCGACATAATAGGGGATTTGCGCCGCAATCCGCGCCCAATTGATCGAATTCACCGCCGAAAGCCGCATTTCCTGGCGGAAGGGCGCGTCATTGAACATGGCCTTGACCAGGTCCTGACAGGCATCGAAATCGCCCTTGATGGCGATATTGCTGACATTCGCCGCCAGCACGCTGGTCATTTGCCGGCGCTGCACTTCGCTGGTGCGGCCTTCGGGGTGCAGGATGACGATATCAACCGCCGCGCGATCCCGGCAGGCCTCAATGGCGGCCGAACCCGTATCGCCTGAGGTCGCGCCGACAATCGTCACACGCTCCCCGCGCTTGGTCAGCACATGATCGAACAGGCGCCCGAGCAATTGCAGCGCCATATCCTTGAAGGCCAGCGTCGGGCCATGAAAGAGTTCCAGCGCGAAAGACCGCTGATCCAACTGCACCAGCGGCACAATGGCGGGGTGGCCAAAGCCGGCATAGGCTTCCTGGCAAAGCCTCTCGAGCGGCAGGCCAGACCCGGCAAAGAGCCCGATAATGCGCGCAGCCAATTCCGGGTAGGAAAGCCCGCGCATGGCGCGCCATTCGGCGGGCGAAAGCTCCGGCCAGGTTCGGGGAATGAAGAGCCCGCCATCCTCGGCAAGCCCTGCCAGCAAAACGCCTTCAAAATCCCGGGCCGGCGCCTGCCCGCGGGTCGAGATATATTCCATGGCAGGAGACATAAAGCGTGCCGCGCGAAAGCGCGAGGGGCGATGCCAGTAAAAGCAGGCCCTCGGCCGACTGGGCCCGATCAGGCAACGCTGCCTGATCGGGTCATCGATTGGGCATAGCCCCACATATTGCGGGCATCAGCCCGGGGCATTGCCCCTTGCGTTCAGGCGCAGCGGCACAAAGCGTTGGCCGGCTGCGCTTTCCACCGCGAAAAGGCCAACGGTCCGGTTTTGCCGGCGCAATCTTTCGATCTGTTCCTGGACCTCGGCCGGGGTATTCACCCGCTGCTGCTGCACTTCCACGATCACATCGCCGGCACGGAGTTCGCGTTCCGCCGCCGTACTGCCCGAGGCCACTTCCACGATCACCACGCCACGCTGTTCCGGCTTCAGGTTGAAGCGTTCGCGCAGTTCATTGCTGATCGGCGCGATCTTCAGCCCCAATTCCGCCAATTCAACCGGGCGTTGCGCGGCCGGCGCTGAAGGCGCTTCCGCCACGCGCTGATCGGTTGGCAATTCACCCAGCGTCACGGTGACGGTTTCTTCCTTGCCATCGCGCCAGACCACCACCGGTACGGCACTGCCCACGGTATTATCGGCAACAATGCGCGGCAGCGCGCGCATTTCCGGCACATTCACGCCATTGAAGCGGATGATCACGTCACCCGAACGAATGCCCGCCTTGGCCGCCGGTCCATCTTCCTGCGCACGCGCCACCAAGGCGCCCCGCACACCACTCGGCAAGCGTAGCGCTTCGGCAATATCATCCGAAACACCCTGGATATTCACCCCAATCCAGCCCCGCCGCACGCGGCCACCTTCCCGGATCTGCGCCACCACGCGGCT
>JBDKIR010000185.1:0-2943 GCA_039797035.1 Pseudomonadota bacterium
CGGCCTTCCTGTTGCCAAGCCGTGCGTCACTCGGCGCCTGGCTGGCTTTCGCCATTGCTCATCGCGTGCCAGTGCAAGGCGCTTCTGACCATGTGGTGAGTGAGGCGATTTATCTTGCCGATCCTGAGGGCAATGGGATTGAGGTTTACGCTGATACCCCAACCTCAGGCTGGCATGACGCTTCCGGCAAGTTGCTGATGACGACCCAGGCTTTGGATGCGGATGGCGTGCTCGGCGCTGGGCAGGACGGGGCCTGGCAGGGCTTTCCCGAGGATGGCCTGATTGGCCATATCCATCTTCAGGTGGGCGATACTGCGGCTTCCGAGAGGTTTTACGGCGATGTGCTTGGCTTTGATCTGACCAAGCGTTTGCCCAAGGCCAGTTTCTTCGGCGCCGATGGGTATCATCACCAACTCGCCTGCAATACCTGGAACAGCCAGGGCGCTGGCACGCGGCCCCTGAATGCGACGGGGTTGGATGGGTTTGACCTTGTGCTGCGCCGGCCAGAAGATCAGGCGGCCATTCTGGAACGCGCGGCGCAGGCGGGCCTAGTCGTTGAACAGCAGGGCGATAGGGCTGTTCTGCACGATCCTTGGGGTAATAGCATCACGCTGCGCGCGGCGTGATCCGTCACCGCGGATCACGCTTCACCGCGCCATGCTATAGCCCGGCACGCCTTTCAGCGCCTCGGTCGTGTCGAAGTCGCGCAGCACCGCGTCATCGGCCATTTCAACTTCAACGCAGCGATCGGCGTATTTGCCGGCGAGGTGTCGCGCCCCGACATCGCCGGTAATCGCCAGCATCTCCGGCAGGAATTCGCGTGACCAGAGCATGGGATTGCCCTGCTTGCCGCGGAAGGTCGGCATCACAATCGCGCGGCCTTCTTCCGGGTCAAAGGCCGCCATCAGCCGATCAAGCATGGCTGCACTCACCAAAGGCATATCGCCAAGACAGACCATGAAGCCTTCAACATCTTCGGGCAAAGCGCGCAGCCCTGCCTTGAGCGAGGCGGAAAGCCCCTGCGCGTAATCCTCGGCAATCGCGAATTGCACCGCGCGGCCGGCAAGGGCTTCTTCCACCCGGTCATGCTCATGCCCCGTCACCACCACCACGGGCCGCGCATGGGAAGCGAGCACCTGATCCACCACGCGCACCACCATGGGCACGCCATCATTATCCGTGACCAGCAGCTTGTTCAGCGGCGCCATGCGCCGCGACCGGCCGGCAGCCAGCACAATCGCTGCCACGCGTCGCCCGCGACGCGGGGCAAGGGCGGGTGGTGGCGTGCGCGGCGCCTGTTCGCGCGGCAAGGGCCGGACTTCGATTTCCTTGAGCAAGCCACCCACACCCATGGCGCCGATATCTTCCGGGGTGACTTCAAGCCCCGCGAAAAGCCGTTGCAGCACCCAATCAAAGCCATTCAGCTTGGGGCTGCGCGCACAGCCAGGCAGCACCATGGCGGGGATTTTGCCGATATGCCCAAGGCAGAGCAGATTGCCGGGGTCAACCGGCATGCCGAAATGATCAATCACGCCGCCGGCGCGTACAATGGCGGCGGGGCCGACATCGCGCCGATCCACCACCGCAGATGCACCAGCCACCAGCAACATCTCTGCCCCCGCACGGCGCAGCCGCGACAGCGCATCGGAAATCGCGACCGTATCATGGCGCACGCGTTCCACCGGCAATAATGTCCCACAAAGCCCGGCGATGCGTTCTTCCGTGGCTTCGACCGCGCCTTCCATGACGCTTTCCTTGATGCCGGGCAATTCGGACAGCACCAGCCCCACCTTCAGCGCGCGGAAAGGGTGAATGGCCAGTACGGGCCCATTGCCGCTTTTGGCCACGGCTTCGACAACGCCAATCATTTGCCCCGGCACGGCAAAGGGGATCACCTTAATGGTCGCGACCATTTCCTTGGTGTTCACCGGCGTGAAATTCGGCAGCGTTGCCAGCGTCAGGCTTTCATCCACCGCATTCATGCGCGCGATGCGCTTGGTATCCAGCACCAAAAGCCCAGCAGTTTCCGCCAGGATATTCACGCGCCCCGTGGCCGCCCGTGACCGCGCCAGCAAGGGTGCCGCCAGAACCTGACCCAGCCTTTCGGCGGCTTCATCTTCCGGCACATCGCCCACTTCAAGCCGTGCTGCGATGATTTCGCGATGCCCACCATCACGCAGTGCGGCGATGGCGCCATCATCCAGCACCGTGCCTTTTTTCAGGACGCGGCCGGTCAGGCGCATGGTATGCGCCAGGATCGCGCCTTTCGCTTCTTCAAGCCGCGTGGGGCCGAATATCATGCCGTGACACCCGGGATGGGCCGCACGGCGCCGAGTGCAGCACCACGCCGCGCCGCGACAATTTCTGCCATGATGGAAAGCGCAATCTCCGGCGCCGTGATGGCTTCAATGTTCAAGCCAACCGGCGCATGGATGCGCCCCATCGCTGCCGCATCATGGCCAAGCTCCGTCAGGCGCGCGATGCGCTTCGCATGTGTGCGCCGGCTGCCGAGTGCGCCGATGTAAAAGGCCTCACTTTTCAGCGCGGCATCCAAGGCGGGATCATCCAGCTTCGGGTCATGCGTCAACGTCACCACCGCGGTGCGCGCATCAGGCGCCAAGGCTTCCATCGCCTCATCCGGCCAATCGGTCGAAAGCGTGATGCCAGGCAGGCGTTCCTCGCTGGCAAAGGCGCGGCGCGGGTCCACCACCACCATGGCAAATCCAAGCGGTGCGGCCATCGGCGCCATGGCCTGCGCGATATGCACCGCACCAACAACGATGATGCGCAGCGGCGGGTTATGCGTATGGACGAACCAGGTCTCATAGCCCAGCGTCAAATTGCCAGCTTCTTCGATGCCATGGGCGGCCTTGGATGCTTCCACCAATGCTGCCGGCATGTCATCGCCGGGCCAGAGCAATTGCGCGCCATCAGAAAGCCGCG
>JBDKIR010000186.1:0-3723 GCA_039797035.1 Pseudomonadota bacterium
CTCAAAGAAGCGATCAGCACACATTTAACCATCCCGCGGCACGAAACATGCTTCTCAGACATTTAAATTACATTGCGCTTTGATGGACCTGCGCTCATGCGGATTGATCTCTCGGCACTACCCGCTGCTTCGGCAACAAGGCCTACGCGCGCCGAAGGTATAGCCGCTTCCCTAGCTGAAGCGATCACGCGAGGTGAAATTTCGCCTGGCACGACCCTGGAGGAGGAACGCCTGGCGCTGGCCTATGGCGCGTCACGCACCCCTGTACGTGAGGCCTTGCGGCTGCTTGTTGCGACTGGGCTCGTGGAGCAGCGCCCACGTCGCGGGACTGTCGTAGCCCGCCCAGATCCGCGGCGGGTCGCCGAGATGTTTATTGTCATGGCGGAGCTTGAGGCTATCTGTGCCCGACTATGCGCAGAGGCCATGTCTCAAAAAGAAAAAGCAAAACTAATTGCATTTCATGAGGTTATGGGATGCCTAGCCGCTGGACACGACCTCGAAGGTTACCGCGCAGCCAATGTCGCCTTCCATGAAGCACTCTATCAAGGCGCCTCCAATGCGTATTTGGCAGAATTGGCAGATATCACACGCCGTCGCTTAGCACCCTTTCGCGCGGCTCAACTTGGGGGCAATGCTCGTCTCCCTGCGTCGCATGCTGAACACGGCGCCATAGTGACTGCGATTTGCAACTGTGACGGTGCGGCGGCGGCTGCAGCCATGCGCGCCCATTTGGTTGCAACAGAGGGTAGCCTTAGCGCCATGGCGGGACTTAATCTCCGCGCCTGAAACTAGCGGCCGCGCCGCAGGCTTAGGCAAATATCAGACGGCACGCTCATTTTGTATGCAATTTTGTATACATTTTCCCTTCCAGCCACCGTTCGGAGCGGCACGCCGCTTGCGAGGGATGGTTTATGGATTTGACCAAGCTCCCTTTCCAGATTGCGGCGTTGCATGACGTCTACCGCGCTGGGCTTTCACCTCAGGCCGTCATGGCCGAAGCGTTGCGCCGACTGGACGCCGCTCACGATCCCGGAATCTTCCTAAATTTGACGCCGCCCGAGGACATCGCTGCCGCGATCAGCGCTCTGCCTGACTTTGATCCGGTGGCCTATCCGCTTTGGGGCCTGCCGGTGGCGGTGAAGGATAACATCGCCGTAGCGGACCGGCCCATGACGGCCGCCTGCCCTGCTTTCGGCCATGTGCCGGCGGAGGATGCCGAGGCGGTGCGCCGCCTACGTGCGGCAGGCGCCATCATTCTGGGCAAGACCAATATGGATCAATTCGCGACCGGGTTAGTGGGGGTGCGCACGCCATATCCGGTGCCGCGTAATGCTGTTTCGGCTGAGCATGTGCCGGGTGGGTCCTCTTCTGGGTCGGCGGTTGCCGTGGCGCGGGGGATTGTGACGCTGGCGTTGGGCACGGACACGGCCGGTTCAGGACGCGTGCCTGCGGCGCTGAATGGCATTGTCGGGCTGAAGCCAAGCGTGGGCGCGATTTCAACGCGCGGCGTGGTGCCCGCCTGCCGGAGCCTCGATTGTGTTTCGGTCTTTGCGACCTGTCTGGAGGATGCCTGGGCGGGCTTCGCCGCCTTGGCCGGTGAGGATCGCGCTGATCCCTTCAACCGCCCTATTGTCTGGCAGGAACCCGGTGCCGTGCCAGCGCGCATCGCCGTGCCGCGTGCCACCGATACGCATTTGGATGATGCGGCGGGGCGCGCCGCTTGGGCGGCGGCGCTGGCTTTATTGCCTGCATCGCAGGAAGCAGCGATTACCGGCATGCTGGATGCGGCCACGCTTTTGTATGAGGGCCCCTGGGTTGCGGAACGCTCAGCGGCCTTTGGTGATTTTGCACGCGCGCATCCCGGCGCGCTGCATCCCGTCACGCAAAAAATCATCGACGGTGCGAGTGGCTTCAGCGCCGTGGATGCCTTTCGTGGCATGTATCGCCTTGCCGAATATCGCCGTGTGGCTGAGGATTTTTTCGCAGCGCATGAGGTACTCGTGGTGCCTTCCGTGCCGTGCTTCCCGACGGTGGCGGCGCTGGCGGCTGATCCCTTTACGCCCAATGCGCGGCTTGGCGTTTACACGAACTTCGTCAATCTGCTTGACCTTGCCGCACTCGCCGTGCCGGGGCCGAAGCGCCCGGATGGCTTGCCGGCTGGCATCACCCTGATTGGCCCGCGCGGCAGCGATGCTGCGCTGATGGCACTCGCGCAGGAATTTACGCGCCGTCAGGCGGCAGCAGAAAAGGCACAAGCCGCATGATCGAAATTGTTGTTGTTGGCGCGCATCTGTCGGGTCTGCCGCTTAATCACGAATTATTATCCGAAGGCGGCGTCTTCCGCCGCGCCGTGCTGACCGAGCCCTGCTATCGGCTTTACGCCCTAGCTGGAGGCCCGCCGCGCCGGCCTGGCTTGCTGCGCGTGGGACCCGGTGCAGGTGCCGCGATTGCGACCGAGGTCTGGGCCCTGCCCGATGATGGCTTTGGCCGTTTTGTCTCCCGCATTCCCGCGCCGCTTGGCATCGGTACGCTGCTTTTGTCCGATGGCTCTCGCCCCAAGGGTTTTCTGGTGGAACCGGAAGGCTTGCAGGGTGCGGAGGACATTACCCGCTTTGGTGCCTGGCGCGCCTTTCTTGCCAGTATCGCAACCCCCGCTTGAGGCTTCAACAAAGGAGAATTCATGATGCAACGTCGTCATCTTCTGGGTGCCATCGCCCTTGCACCCCTGGCAGCCCCTTCGGTTGCACGCGCGCAAGCGACGCGTACGGTAAAAATGGGATCGCTCCGGCTCATCCATTCCATGACGCCGCATTTCTATCAGCGCTTTGCGCCGGCGGGGCTGAATATCGAAATCATCACCTTTGATAGCCCGACCGATGGCAAGAATGCTGTGGTGACTCGCAGCGTTGACTTCGGCGGCTTTGGCATTGCCGCCGGCACGCTCGGCGCTGCGGCCGGTGAGCCCGTGGTAGTGGTTGGCGCCTTTTGCAATCGCGGAATGGGCGTTATTGCCAAGGCCGGGTCTGGCATTCGTGACATTGCGGGCCTGCGCGGCAAGCGCGTTGGCATTTGGCCGGGTTCCACCCAGGAAGTGTTTATCCTGGAGCGCCTTCGCCAAAGCGGCATGACGGTACGAGATATCATCAGCGTTCGCGTACCCTTTGGCGAAATGAACGCCATGCTTTCCCGCGGCGATATTGATGCCTATGTGGGCGCCGAACCGGGACCGGGGCTGTCGCTTTCTTCAGGCGTCGGTGAATTGGTGGAATTTCCCTATGGCACGGCCATGGGTGGCCTGAATATGATCTTCGCCACTTCGGAAGCAATGATTGCTCAGGATCCCGCCCTGGTGCGCACTATGCTTGGCATTCACCGCCGCGCTAGCGAATACATGATGGCGAATAAGACTGAAGTGGCGGAAGCGACCGTACGCATCCTGGGTGCGCCGCGCGCCGCTGTAGACCGGGCCTTAGCGGAGAATAATGTCGAATATATCTGGAAGCTCGATGATACAGTGATTACACAGGCTCGCGCCTATGCCCAGCAAATGCTGGAAATGCGACAGATACGCGCCTTGCCGAATTTCGACAAGTTCTTAAACCCGCGCTTCTCCAACGAAGTCGCGACTTCCTAAAGGCAGCATTGATGAGCGCGAGTGTACCCGCCGAAGCATCGGTGGGAGAAAAGAAGTCTCGGCCAGGGAGGATGCTCTGGACGCGTCTG
>JBDKIR010000187.1:0-6582 GCA_039797035.1 Pseudomonadota bacterium
GTAATGGGCGCGTCCAATTCCGGGCCAAGCACGCCCCGTTCCGCCAAATGCGACAGCAAATCGCGAATGATGCCACCAAAGGCAACTGCCGCTCCGCCTGCGGTCGCGGTAACTGCGCCCCATACACCAAGCGTCAGGCCAATCTGCCCTTCTGGCGCGGCCTGCATGCAGCCGGTCAATGTCGCATGGGCGAATAACCCCGCACCAAAACCAATGCCCGCTGTGCCAGCAGCGAATAGGAATGTGGTTTCCAGGGTGCCCGCGAAAATCACGGTCAGAAAACCTAGAATGCCGAGCAAAGCCCCCGAACCCGCAACCCTTTGCGGATGAATGCCGCGGCCAAGTAAGGGCGCGGCGCGCAGGAAGCCAACCACCGCGCCACTCGCGAATAATGCCGTCAAGGCCGTGGTGGCCCCGACGCCGAGCGAAAGAACCTGCCCGCCATAGGGTTCCAGCAATACATCCTGCATCCCAAAAGCAGCGGTACCCAACCCCGCGGCCAAAAGCCGCCGCCCCCAGGGGCCCGTGCTGCGCAGCAGTTTCAGGCTCTCGCGAAAATCCGGGTCGCCCGTTTCACGCCCGCGGGTCAGTTCCGGGCGGCGCGGTTCCTGCTTCCAGGCGGCGATCAGATTGATCACCAAGGTTGCGGCAGCCATCCCCTGGACCAATTGAATCAGCTTGATTTGTGAGAAGTCTGAAAGAATCGCGCCAAACAAAACCGCGGCAAAGACCATGCCGAACAACTGCATCAGTGACAGCATGGTCACCACATTCGGCTGCGCTTCCTTGGGCACAATATCCGTGGCCAGTGCTAGTCCTACAGTCTGCACCGTATGCATACCCGCCCCCACCATGAGGAAGGCAAGCGCCGCCGCAACCTGTGCCACCCAAGGCGGTGCCCAGGTATCGCCAGAAAGAATGATCAGCGCGAATGGCATCATGGCCAAGCCGCCAAATTGGATGATGGTGCCAAGCCAAAGATAGGGCACGCGGCGCCAGCCAAGCACTGAACGATGCGTATCGGACCGAAAGCCGATCAAGGCGCGCAAAGGCGCGAAAATGAGTGGCAAGGCCACCATCACGGCAACGATGCTGGCCGCAACCCCCATTTCGACAATCATCACGCGATTGAGCGTACCAACCAACAAAACGGCACACATGCCGCAGGAAATCTGAAACAACGAAAGCCGCAATAACCGCTTGATCGGCAGCGGCCCATGAGAGGTATCCGCAAAAGGCAGCACACTGACACTAAGGCCAGTCCACAACCTCGCCAGGCGGTCATTCACCTCCGTCATCGCGGTTTGAGCTCCAGCGCCTGGGAGGTATAGAAGCCGCGCGAGATCCTTTGCGTTCTCCCCACTGCCCAAGTGGCCAAGGCAGTGTTTTGCGCGATTTTGCGATGCAGCCTTTGCTCCGCCACTGGCTCAATGGCCGGCGCCCTGTCACCCCTTGGAAAGGCACGGCCAACAAAATGCATGGCAGCCAATAAGGTTGTACGTGGCGCAAAGGTAATAAGCATGGAAGCCCGAATGCGTGGCGCCAAAGCGGCCAGGCTCTGCACCACATCATCGGTCTGGTAATGGATCAGGCTATCCATCGCCACGATGTGATCAAATTCACCCAATTGGCTATCGAGCATATCGCCAACTTGAAACGTCACCCGCCCGGCAGTCTCCTGCGCCGCGAAGCGTTCCTGGGCAATCCCAATAAGCGCAGGCGATACGTCAATCGCCACAACCTCGGCACCACGCTGCGCCAGAATTGTTGCCAGCGCCCCGGTGCCGCAGCCGGCATCCAGAATGCGCTGCCCCTTTAGATCCTCAGGCAACCAGGCAAGCAGGGTATTACGCATCTGCTCGCGCCCGGCCCTGACGGTTGCACGGATACCGCTGACCGGGGCGTCAGACGTCAGGCGCGCCCAGGCATCCGCTGCCGTGCGGTCGAAGTAAGTCTCAATTTGCCCGCGCCGGGCCTGATAGGACGCGGTCTGCATCAGTCAAACCCCAACAAGTCGAAGATTTCACGGTCCTTGAGTGGCGCCGCCTCCAATTCATCACTACCGGCCCAAAGCGCTTCTGCCAGGCGGATATATTCAGCCTGAACCGCTTCCAGGGCGGGCGAGGATTCCATTTCAAACAAGGTCGCCTTCTTCAGCCGCGACCGTCTGATGACGTCCAAATCTGGGAAATGCGCCAGCGTTTTCATGCCAGTCGCGGCATTGAAACGCTCGATCTGATCGACATCGGCGCTACGATTGGCAATCACACCGCCTAGGCGCACTGGGTAGTTTTTGGATTTCGCCTTGATCGCCGCAATGATACGGTTCATGGCGAAAATGCTATCGAAATCATTCGCCGCAACCACCAGGCCGCGTTCCGCATGTAACAGAGGTGCTGCAAAGCCGCCGCACACCACATCGCCAAGGACATCAAAAATCACGACATCCGTATCATCCAGCAGATGATGTTCCTTCAGCAGCTTCACGGTTTGGCCGACAACATAGCCACCACAGCCGGTGCCAGCAGGCGGGCCGCCCGCTTCAACACACATCACACCATTATAGCCTTCAAAGACGAAATCCTCTGCCCGCAATTCCTCGGCGTGGAATTCGACCGATTCCAGCACATCGATCACGGTCGGGATCAGGCGCTTGGTCAGCGTGAAGGTACTGTCATGCTTCGGGTCGCAACCAATCTGCAATACCCGCTTGCCGATTTTGGAAAATGCCACCGACAGGTTGGATGAGGTGGTGCTTTTGCCAATACCCCCCTTGCCATACACGGCAAAAACCTTGGCCGTGGTGCCGGAAATGGCCTGGTCCATATGGACCTGCACACTACCTTCGCCATCGCCGCGCCGCGGGCGATCCGTGAGGCGTGGCGGCTCTCTCATCAATACGGTCATGCCGCTACTCCTTCGGTTATGCCTTCAAGGCGGTCTTCAAGTTCATCGCCTGCACGCCGCAGCGCTTCCAGAACATCGGCGCTTGGCGACCAGTAATTGCGTTCCTGCGCTTCAATCAGCCGATTGGCGATTTTGGCAGAGGCGGTTGGGTTGAGCTTCGCCATGCGTTCGCGCATATCCGCGTCCAGCACATAGACATCTGCAATGCGTTCATAGACCCAAGGGGCAACATCGCCCGTGGTGGCCGACCATCCCATGGTATTGGTGACATGGGCTTCGATTTCCCGCACACCTTCATAGCCATGCTTCAGCAGGCCTTCATACCATTTCGGGTTGAGCGCACGGGTGCGGGTTTCCAGCGTGACCTGTTCGGAAAGGCTGCGCACCTTACCCTCACCGCGTGTCTGGTCACTGATGTAAACCGCCGAGGAACGCCCACCACGCGCGACATGCACGGCGCGGCTCATGCCGCCCAGCATATCGAAGTAGTGATCCACGGTCGTGACACCCACCTCAACACTGTCAAGATTTTGGTAGGTGACTTCGACTGTGGCCAAAAGCCCGTTCAATACCTGGTCGGCACGGGCTGGCTTGCCATCCAATCCATAGGCAAAGCCTTTGCGCTTCACAAAGGCATCGGCCAGCTCATCCTCATCATTCCAGCTGCCATCGCCAACCATGGTGTTGACATGCGCGCCATAAGCGCCATCCGCATTGCCAAAGACGCGCAGTGCCGCTTCTTCAAGCGTGCCACCATGGTTTTTGGCATGCAGCAAGGCATGCTTACGAATGAAATTCTCCGTCAGTGGCTCCTCCGCCTTGGCGGCCAAAAGCGCTGCCTCTGCAAGGAGTTTCATCTGCAATGGCAATAAATCACGGAATATGCCCGAAAGCGTCATCACCACATCGATGCGCGGCCGCCCAAGCTCCGCAAGCGGAACCAGTTCCGCCCCCGCCAAACGGCCATAGCTATCAAAGCGCGGGCGCGCGCCCATCAGGGCCAAGGCCTGCGCAATGGGCCCGCCTTCAGTTTTCAGATTATCGGTGCCCCAAAGCACCATGGCGACGCTTTCCGGCAAGCGATGGCCGTCCGCCATATGCCGATCCAGCAGCCGTTGCGCCTGGCGCATGCCATCCTGTACCGCGAAGGCACTTGGCAATTTGAACGGATCAAAGCCGTGCAGATTACGCCCCGTGGGCAGGACATCCATGCTGCGCAGCAAATCGCCCCCTGGTGCGGGTGCGATGAAATGGCCATCCAAGGCGCGCAAGACATTGGGGATTTCGTGATCTTCCGCCAATAACGCATCATAGCGGGCACGCGCGGCCGGATCAGTCACGCCAGCAGCATCAAGCATTTCCGCCCTTTGCGCTGCATTGGGCGGCTCACCCACCACATGCAAGCCATGCGGGATCAGCGTATATTCCAATTCCAGCAATGCGGCAGTGAGTTTCAGGATTTCATCTTCAGGCTTGGCCCAAACCGGTTCGGCCAGGGCAAGATCAACCCCATGCGCCTGCGCCTGAATAAGGCCCGCCAATGCCGCGCGCTGATTGAGATCCGCATCCGGTTCCAAGCTGCGCCAACGGTCAATCGATGCCTTCAAGTCTAACAGGCCGCGATACAGCCCCGCCGATGAAATCGGCGGCGTCAGATAACTGATCAAGGTGGCGCCGGCGCGGCGTTTGGCGAGCATGCCTTCCGATGGATTATTGGAGGCATAGAGGTAGAAATTCGGCAAATCGCCAATCAGCCGATCTGGCCAGCATTGGCCAGACATGCCCGCCTGTTTGCCCGGCATGAATTCCAGCGCGCCATGTGTGCCAAAATGCAGCACGGCATTGGCGCGAAAATCATGGCGCAGCCACTGGTAAAAGGCACTGAATGCATGGGTGGGTGCGAAGCCATGTTCGAATAACAGGCGCATCGGGTCGCCTTCATAGCCAAAGCCCGGCTGCACCCCGACAAAGACATTGCCCAATTGAACGCCCAGGATGAAAATATCGCGCCCATCGGATTGAATGCGACCTGGCGCAGGCCCCCAGCTTTTCTCGATTTCCGCCAGCCAAGGCGTCTGGCGCACATGCTGATCGGCCGTAACGCGCGCGGCCACATTGGCCGTGGTGCCGTGACGTTCCCGATTACCGTTAATGACCATCTCACGCAGCACATCGGCGCTTTCGGGCAGTTCAACCGTATAGCCGGCGGCCTTCATGGCCTTCAGCGTATTATGCAAGGACGCGAAAACACCCAGATAGGCCGCAGTGCCAGTCGTGCCCGCATTGGGTGGGAAGTTGAACAAGACGGTTGCGATTTTCTTGCTGGCGCGTTCGGTGCGCCGCAGTGACACCAGCCGCGCTATCCGGTCAGCCAGCGTTTCCGCTCTTTCCGGATGCGGCACCATATCGCGCGCGCAATTCGTGCCATCACAGCCGGCGCAGCGTTCTGCGGGCAAATCACTCGCGCCGCAACGGCCACCGAAAGTCATCGGCCAAATGGCGCCGTCCAATTCCGGAATGGCCACCATCATGGTGGCTTCAACCGGCAAAAGGCCGCGCTGGTTATCGGCCCATTGCCGCATGGTCTGAAATTCAAGCGGATGAGCGGCAATGTAGGGCACATCCAGCTTCGCCAAGGCAGCTTCCGCGGCGCGGGCATCATTGTAAGCAGGCCCGCCCACCAGCGAAAAACCCGTCAGGGAAACCACGGCATCCACAGCGGGGGCGCCATGCTGGGTAAAGAAGGCGTCCATCGCCGGCCGCCCATCCAGCCCAGCGGCAAAGGCTGGAATGACATTCAGGCCACGCGCTTCCAGCGCCGCGATCATGCCATCATAATGGCGCGCATTGCCGGCGAGAACATAGGACCGCAGAAGCAAAAGCCCGACCGTACCCTGTGAACCGGCACGCGGTAGCGCAGCCAGGCTTTCCGTAATGCGGCCTTTGATCTTCGGATGATACAGCCCAACATCCGGGTATTCCACCGGCGGGCCAACCGTGAGTTTTCCCGCAAAGCGCGCCCGCGGCCCGGTCGCGTAGCGATTGACCAGCAATGCCACCATATGGGCCAGATTATCGGCCGAACCCGCCAGCCAATATTGCAAGGTGAGGAAGTAGGCGCGCAAATCCTGCGCTGTACCAGGGATGAAGCGCAGCAATTTCGGCAATTCGCGGAGCATCTTCATCTGCCCCTTGCCGCTCGCGCCACTCGCATCCTTCTTGCCGCGCAGGCGCTTCAAAAGCCCCATCAGGCCCTTGGCTTCGCCCGCCATGCTGAGGCGACCAATACGCGTCAAGCGCATGACTTCCGGCGCTGAAAGGCAACACACCAGCGCGTCACAAGTATCGCGGCGCGCCGCCAATTGTTCCTGCACCAGCTTGATATGATCTTCCAGGAACAACATGCCGACGATGATGATATCGGCGGTGGCGATATCGGCATGGCAGGCGGCCAAAGCGGCCGGGTCTGAGGCGAATTCATCGGCCGCGTGCAGGGTCAAGTGCAGCCCAGCAATCTGGCGGCGCAACATGGTCTCAGCCACCTGCACGGCACCGCCGAAATGGCTATCCATCGTGACGATGACCACGCGCATGGCGGGTGCCTCAGCGGGAGAAATGGGCTTTGGCATCGTACAAGGTCTCGATCGTGATCAGCGCAATGCCGCGTTCCTCAGC
>JBDKIR010000188.1:0-2769 GCA_039797035.1 Pseudomonadota bacterium
GATTGCAGGAAATCACCGGCGCGCCACCCACTTCCGGCTGCGCCAGAATGGCACCGAGCGAGGGCATGCCGGTGCCGAGCAGAATAATCGCCTCTGCCCCCGCGCCCCGCATGGCGGCCAGCGCGGCCCCCGCATCATCCTCGGCCAGGGCATAGATCGGGTGAAAGGCCGCGCCGGGTGTGGCCATGGCAATAATGCGCACCACGTCAAAACCACGCGCCGTCCAATAGGCGGCCGAGGCTTCCGTCAGATCCGGCGGATAGGGTGAAACAAGGCCAATGCGCCGCGCGCCCAGCGCACGAAACGCGTCGCAAACCGCGCGGCCGGCCGTGATGAAGGGCGCACGGGCGGAAAGCCGCGCCACAGCGGCATCTTCCGCTGCTGGCCCTACCAGATAGGAAGACCCGGTGCAGGCAAAGGCGATGGCGCCCAGTGGCGCATTGGCGAATTGCGCACAGGTCTCATCAAGCCCCGCGACGTAGTCCACCAAACGATCATTCAATACGGGTCGCGCACTGGTGAGCCTGGCGGTCAGCATGGCGGTTGCAGGCGGCAGTAGGATCGAGAATTCGGGCTCCACCGTCGTATTTGCCTGGGGCGTCAGCACACCAAGCAAGCCCGCCCGCGCATAAGCTAGTGACATTCCATTCCCCCATGGCATGCAGACATGACCATCGCTTCCGGTCTATTCAGCGCAACAGCTCGAGAATTGCAGAGGGTTATCAAGATGCAAAGACGCGGATTCATTGCCGCTACGCTGAGTGTGCCTGCCTTGGCGGCACAGGCACAAACGGCACGGCCCATTCGCTTCATTGTTCCCTTCCCGCCCGGCGGCACGGCGGATTTGCTGGCGCGCCTGGTGGCGCGTGAAATGGAAACCCGGCTTGCCGCGCCAGTGGTTGTGGAAAATCGCGCCGGCGCAGGCGGTGTTGTCGGCAGTGATTCGGTCGCCAAAAGCCCCGCCGATGGCACGACCATTCTGCTTTCCAATATCGCTTCCCAAGGCATTGCACCGGCCATTCTGCCCAGCATGCCCTATGACGTGATGCGCGATTTCACCCATATCGGGCTTCTCGCTGCGGTGCCGAGTGCCATTGCGGTTTCCGCCACCGGCCCATGGCAAAGCTTGCCCGCACTGATCGCCGCGGCGCGTGACAAGCCCGGTAGCATTCGCTTCGGGTCAAATGGCAATGGCACATCTTCCCACGCCAAGCTCGAAATCCTGAAGCGGCTGGCGGGGGTGGATATTACCCATGTGCCCTATCGCGGCGCGGCACCGGCAGCGACGGATGTGATCGCGGGCAATATTGATGGGCTGATCGCGGCCATTCCTGATGTCGGGCGCAATGAAAGGCTGCGTCTGCTCGCGATGACGACAGAAAGGCGGCTTGCCCGCTGGCCGGATGTGCCATCCGTCGCGGAGCTTGGCCTTGGGCAATTGGTCGCGGCGAATTGGTTCGGCATCAGCGGCCCGGCCGGCATTCCGGCGACGATGGCGGACCGGCTGAATGCCGCGCTGGTGGAAAGCCTGGCAACCCCGGCCTTGAGCGAACGGTTGAACGAACTCGGCGCCGCGCCCAACCGCTTGGACCGTGCCGCCTTCACCGCCCTGGTGCAGACCGATATCACCCGCTGGGCGACCATTGTGCGAGAGGCCGGCATCAAGGCCGATTAACATTCTGGCACAAGGCTTGCCTTGCTTTGGGGCATGAACCGACCAGAGGGCCATTTCAAAGCAAAATTGCTCGCGAAATGCGCACCTGCTGCCGGTTTGCTGCAACAGGGAGCCTTTTCATGAATCGTCGTCGTCTCTTGGGCCTGGCCGGAGGAGCCATTGCAGGTTCATTGGCCAGCCCGGCTATCCTTTCCGCACAAAGCGGCGCCTGGCCAAGCCGTGGCACCATTCGGCTGGTCGCGCAATTTCCCCCGGGCGGGCTTGTCGATACCGTAAGCCGCTTGATGGCGCCAAGCTTGTCACAGGCGCTGGGACAAACCGTGGTGGTGGAAAACCGCGCCGGTGCCGGCGGCGTGATCGGCACGGATTTCGTCGCGAAACAGCCTGCGGATGGTTATACGCTGCTGGTGTCGCATGCTTCGGTGCATGTCTATTCGGCCGCGACCATGCCATCCCTGCCCTTCGATCCGGTGGCTGATTTCACCCATATCGGCTTGCTGGTGGAAGCGCCAAATGTGCTGCTGGTGAAGGCAAATTCGCCCTTCAAGACACTTGGCGATTATCTGGACGCCGCGAAGCGTCAGCCTGTGCGCTTCGGTTCTTCCGGTATCGGTTCAGCACCGCATCTATTGGGGGCGATGCTGTCTTCAGAAGCCAAGGCGCCGAATCTGGACCATGTTCCCTATCGCGGCAGCGCCCCCGCGATGCAGGATTTGATGGCCAATCAGATCGAAAGCCTGGTCGACCCGATCACGACCAATGTGCAACTCATGAAGGATGGTGTGCTGCGCGCCTTGGCGGTTTCTTCCCCGCAGCGCCTGCCTGCTTTCCCCAATGTACCGACCTTCGCTGAATTGGGTTTTGCCAAGCTGACATCTGCCCAATGGCTTGGGCTTTCCGCGCCCAAGGGATTGCCTCAGCCCATTATCAGCCGCCTGGCTGGATTGATTGGCCCGACGCTGGCAAAGCCCGAATTGATGGCGCGGTTTGAGGAATTGCAGACCCTGCCGCGCAATCCAGCTCCGCTCAATGGTGATTTCGTGAAAATCATGCGCGAACAAACCACGGAATGGACCGCGGTCGCGAAGCAATTC
>JBDKIR010000189.1:0-5430 GCA_039797035.1 Pseudomonadota bacterium
CAGCGTCAATGTCTTCATTGACCGTGTGGTGGGCCGGGCCAAGGCGGCGCTGAAGGCCTAGCCTCACAGGAAGAAGCATTTACCAAGCGTCTGGGCAGCCCCATATGGCGCCCATGCCGCCGCTTGCCCGTGCCCTTTGCGTCCTACTGCTCGCGCCCCTGCTGGGCGCGCCAGCCGAGCGCCTGCCAACGCCCGATGCCTTGCGCGACGCTGGCTGGCAGAAGGGCGGCTGGTCTGGGATCAGGCCCGCGCAGTTCGATGCCCTGCCGGATGGCGGGCTGCGCATTACCGGCCAGGGACAGGGGAGTTTCGTCTGGCGCACCGTGTCTAGGGCTGATGCCTGTCTTTATTGGCGCTGGCGGGTGGATCAGGGGCCGCCGCCCACCCCCCTGGATCGCAAGGGTGGCGATGATCGGGCGATTGCGCTCACCGTCGGTTTTGACGGTTGGCCGCCAGAGGCGAGCTTCTTCCAAAAGGCGCAGTACACCATGGCGCAGGCCATGGCCGGGGATCATCGCCTGCCGCGCAGCATGCTGGTTTATGTCTGGGGCGGCACGGGCCAGGAACCGCGCCCCTTTGCCAATCCCTATGTGGCTGGGCTCGGTAAGGTTTATGTGCTGCGCGCTGCCAATGCCCCGCGCCAGCAATGGTTTGACGAAAAAATTGACCTCAGCCGGGATTGGCGCGCGGCCTTCAAGGGCGCGGCGGTGCCACCCGTGCTTGAAATCATGATCGGCACCGATGTGGATGACACGAATGCGCGGCTTGATGCGCGGATTGACCGCATCCGCTTCGCGCCCTGTTGAAATCCCCCCCATCGGCATGATCCGGCGCAAGGCAGCCTGCCGCCCAAGCGGTTACGCATGCGGACAGAAACGGAGCATTGCATGACAAACCGGCCTTCCGATCCGCTGCCCACCATCTGGAACCCGGATCAGCGCATTGGCGATATGCTGAAGGGCAAGCGCGGCCTGGTAGTGGGCATTGCCAATGCCGATTCCATTGCCTTTGGGGCGGCTGCCAAGCTGCGTGCTTTTGGTGCAGACCTTGCCGTGACCTGGCTGAATGACAAGGCAGCGCCCCATGTCCGCCCCTTGGCCGAAAAGCTTGGCGCTGACATCACCATGAAGCTAGATGTTGAAGCGCCGGGTGAAATGGAAGCGGTGTTCGACCGCTTGGCGCGCGACTGGGGGCGGCTTGATTTTGTGATCCATTCCATCGCCTTCGCCCCGCGTGCCGATTTGCATGGCCGCGTGATTGATTGTTCGGCAGAAGGCTTCGCGCAGGCCATGCAGGTTTCCTGTTGGTCTTTTCTCCGCATGGCAAAACTGGCGGAGCCCCTGATGGCTGCGGGCGGCGTATTGGTGACCATGAGCTACTACGGCGCCGATAAGGTGGTTTCAAATTACAACATCATGGGCCCGGTGAAGGCCGCGCTTGAAGCTTCGGTCCGTTATGCGGCGGCAGAGCTGGGGCCTCACGGCATCAGGGTTTTTGCCGTCTCGCCCGGTCCGTTGGTGACGAGAGCAGCCAGCGGCATTGCGCATTTCGATGAATTGGTGGCCGATGCCAAGGCGCGCGCGCCGGCACAGCGCCTGGTGGATATTGCCGAAGTCGGCCGGGTAGTGGCCTTTCTGGTGAGTGGCGCTTCTTCGGGCATGACGGGCGACACGATCTATGTCGATGCGGGGCTGCATAATGTCGCCTGATGCGAAAACTGCGGCACTTCTGGTGCTGAATGCGGGATCATCCTCCCTGAAATTCGCGGTTTTTGCCGTGCAGGGGCAGGCTTTGACGCAGCGCTATGATGGCCAGATGGAAGGCATAGGTGCCGCGCCGCATTTCATCCTGCGCGACGCCAAGCGGGCGACGCTGAAGGAACATCGCGTCACGGCCGCGGAAGCACCCAAGGGGCATGAGGGCGCGCTTGGGGTGATTTTGACCGCACTCGCACCCTTGCTGGATGGCGCCTCCATTCGCGCCATTGGCCATCGCGTGGTGCATAGCGGGCGTGATTTGAGCGTGCCGGTGATGATCACGGATACCATCATGGCGAAGCTCCGCGCGCTGGTGCCACTCGCGCCCTTGCATCAGCCACATAACCTGGCCGGCATTGAAGCCGCCGCACGGCATTTTCCGGGTGTTCCACAAATCGCCTGTTTCGATACGGCGTTTCACCGTACGCAAAGCCATGCCGCGGCGAGTTTTGCGCTGCCGCCCCGGTTTTTCGATCAGGGCATACTGCGCTACGGCTTTCATGGCCTGTCTTATGAATATATCGCGCGCCATCTGGCCGCCGAAGATGTAGCGCTGGGGCAGGCGCGGCTTGTGGTTGCGCATCTCGGCAATGGCGCATCGCTTTGCGCCATTCAGGGCGGGCAAAGCCGCGCCACCACCATGGGATTCACCGCGCTGGATGGGGTACCCATGGGCACACGCTCCGGGCAATTGGATCCCGGTGTGGTGCTGCACATGATGGATCATCTTGGCATGACATCAGCCGAAATCGCTGATCTTCTCTATCATGATTGCGGCCTGAAGGGGATGTCGGGCATTTCGCAGGATGTGCGCGATATTGAAGCCGCCGGCACGCCCGCCGCAGAGGCCGCCCTGGATCACTTCGCTTTTCGTGTCCGGCGCGAAATCGGCGCCCTGGCCGCTTCCATTGGCGGGATCGATGCCCTGGTTTTCACCGCCGGCATTGGCGAAAACGCGGCTGCCTTGCGCGCGCGCATTTGTGCGGGGTTGGAATTTTTGGGCATCCGGCTGGATCCGGTGCGCAATGCAGCGCATCAGCCGGAAATCGGCCAAGCGGGCTGCCCGGTGCGCGTGCTGGTGCGCCGTACCGATGAAGAAGCGATGATCGCCCGGCACACGCTTTCCCTGCTCACCCAGGCTTGACGCTTTACGCGCCGCGCGCAGGGCGCAAGCATGGCACGCTTCATGAGGAGGAATGCCATGCTCGATAACCCCCCGCTATTGACCATTCATCGTGGTCATCGTCGGCCTGACCCTGCATTGATCGAAGCCTTCCGGGGGGCGCAGACCTCTCATTTGGCGGATGCCATGGAAGGGCGTGGCGCGCTTGATTACCGGATCAAGCCCATGGACCCCGATAATGCCGTTTTCGTTGGCCCGGCGCTGACGGCCTTGGCCTATCCGGCGGATGTGGTCGGGGTTTATGGCGCCCTGATGGAAGCCCAGGCGGGTGATGTGATTGTGGTCGCCAATGATGCCTATACCGCAACCGCAGTGATCGGCGACCTGGTGGCCGGGATGATGAAAAACAAAGGCGTGGCGGCTTTTGTGACCGATGGTCTGGCGCGGGATCGGGCAGGGATCATCGCCTCTCGCTTGCCGCTGTTTGCGGCGGGCATCATGCCAGCATCCCCGGCGGCCAATGGCCCGGCAGTGGTGGGCGCACCGGTGACCTTGGGCGGGCAGCATGTCTGTCCGGGCGATATCATCGTGGGCGATGCGGATGGGGTGGTGGTTGTGCCGCTCGGCATGGCGGAAGCTGTCTTGGAAAAACTCGCCGCGGTGCGCGCGGCAGAAGCGCGTGCCATTGCCGCCGTGGAAGCCGGGGCGACTTCCAATGATCGCATGCGCGCCATTGTCGGCAATGCGCGGATTATCGGTGCTTAAATGAAAACGCCGCCGAGGCCAGCCTCGGCGGCGTTTTCGTGTCGCGGGCTGCGCCCGGTGCCAATCAGTCCTTTTGCTTGGCGAGATAAGCCAGCAAATCCTTGAGCTGCTGTTCATTGCGCAGCCCCGGGAAGGACATGGAGCCTTGCGGCACCACGGATTTCGGGTTGGTGAGATAGGCCGTCAGGCGTTCCTCGTTCCAGGTAAGGCCGCCATCGGCAAGCGTGCGCATATTCGCTGAATAGCGGAACCCTTCGATCGAAGCCGCCTTGCGGCCGACAATGCCCCAAAGATTGGGGCCGACGCCATTGCGCCCACCCTTATCGATCGTGTGGCAGGCGCGGCATTGGTTGAAGACGCGCTGGCCGGCATCCGCATCCTGCGCGGTGGCCGGTGCGGTCCAGGCGAAACCCGCCAGCATGGCGGCGGAAAGGATCAAACGACGCATGAAATTTAAACTCCCACTCGGCTCTCGGTAAGTGCCCGGCGGTTTGACGCTGAGGCATTGAATCCCGGCATCCCGCAAATGGGACCTTCTGGCAAGCCCGCAAGCCCTGAAAATGACTCAGGCCGCTTCGGTGCCATTTTTGGCCTGCGCGTGACGTCCCGCTTCCCCCGGGGCCAAGCGGCTGCGGATGGCTGCCCCCAAATGCTGCCGGAAAGCGGCGATGGCCTCAGCGACCTCATCTGCGCCAGCCTGCAAGGCCCAGGCGGTTTCCCCGGTACGGCCCGAATCCTGGGTCAGGGCTTCCATACGCTGCGCGACATGGGCGGCGTTTTCCGCCGAACCGGCGATGGCGCGTGATATTTCCGCTGTGGTGGCGGATTGTTCCTCCACCGCCGCCGCCACTGAGGAAGCCACGGCTTCAAGTTCGCTCACCGCCGCGCCGATACCATCAATGGCGGCCAGGGCACGCCCGGCTGCGGCCTGCATGGCGGCGATCCGCCCGGCGATCTCCCCGGTGCTATCGGCGGTGCGCTGGGCAAGGCCCTTCACCTCCCCAGCCACTACGGCGAAACCCTTGCCCGCCTGACCGGCCCGCGCGGCTTCGATGGTGGCGTTCAAGGCCAGCAGATTGGTCTGGCCGGCGATATCGGCAATCAGCCGGGAAACCTGGTCGATCTGGCCAATTGAACTGGTCAATTCCGTGAAAAGCCGCCGGGCTTCATCGGTGCGGGTCATCACGCCACGGGTCGCATCCCCAGCGCGCGCCATTTGATGCGCAATCTCCCCGGCCGCGCCGGCCAATTCATCGGCCCCGCGTGAGGCCTCTTGCGCGCTGCTCCGCCCGGTGGCGGCGGCTGTGGCGGATTCTTCTGCCGCGCGGGCGGCGCTTTCGGCGGCCTCGGTCATTTCCGCGCAATTTTGCCGCAGCACCGCCATGCGACGATCGAGATCCGCCATGGCGGCGCCGGTTTGCACCTCAATCAGCTCTGCCATCTCATGCAGGATCTGCTCCGCGCTGTCAGGACTGGCCAGCGGGGCCGGCAGCGCCACGGGGGCTCTGGGCATGGCGGCAGCCTGATCCTTTGGGGGGACTTGCTGATGCTGCCGGGCATGAGCGACGCGCCGAAGCATCCAAAACGGCAAGCGGCGAGCGCCCAGCGCGCCCAGGATTACGCCCGCCAGAAAGCCCGGCAGCAGATCTTGGGCCATATCGACCAAGCCCGCTGCTTGCGCAGCCGGCGCGTAGAAAGCCGTTAAAACAAGGGCAGGCAGCAGGCAGCGAATCAAACTCATGACGTATCCGGTGGTCTTGATGCCTATTCTGCCCGCGATTTCGC
>JBDKIR010000190.1:0-3390 GCA_039797035.1 Pseudomonadota bacterium
TTTCATGAAATCACGCGCCGGCATGGCATGACGCCCATCGGCTGGTTGGATCATCTTGGTTTGCTAGGTGAACGCGCCATCATTGGGCACGGCATTTTCCTGGATGATCATCCGTCGACGCGCTGGCATACGGATACGGATCTGTCGCGCCTTGCTGAAACCGGCACAACGGTTGCGCATTGTCCGACTGTATTTGCGCGCCGCGGCATTACGCTGAAGGATGTGGGGCGCTATTTGCGGGCGGGGGTTAATATTGGCCTCGGCACCGATACCTATCCGCATAATATGTTGGATGAAATGCGCCTTGCCGCTTACCTTGCGCGTACCCAGGCCAATAATCCACGCACCTTGAGCACGACAGATCTTTTCAACGCAGCGACCATCGGCGGCGCGAAGGCGCTGGGGCGCAGCGATATCGGCCGATTGGCCGCGGGTTGTAAGGCAGATTTCGTGCTGGTGGATGTGACGCACCCGATGATCCGCCCGGCGCATGATCCGGTGCGCAGCCTGGTTTATGCTGCAGGCGATCGTGCGCTGAAGGCAGTTTTTGTTGATGGGCGCAAGGTGGTCGAGGATGGTGAAGTGCTCACCATGGATTACCGGGAGGCCGCCGCCCATTTGCATGAGGCGCAGAAGCGGGTGGTGGCGAATGCCCCGCGGCAGGATTGGGCGCATCGTCCAGTGGACCGCATTGCCCCGCCAAGCTTTCGCTGGTCCTGAAGATTTTGCCGGCGCGATTTTGCGCGCCGGCACTCACCCAATCAGGCGCGTTCGATCAATTCAATCTTGTAGCCGTCAGGATCTTCGACGAAAGCAATAATGGTGGTGCCGAATTTAACCGGCCCGGGTTCGCGGGTGATTTTCGCGCCTGCTGCCCGCAAGGCATCGCAGGTGGCGGTCACATTCGGAACCGCGATGGCAAGATGCCCGAAAGCATTGCCATGTTCGTATTTTTCGACGCCGTAATTATAGGTCAGCTCGATCACGCCAGCGCCGGTTTCCTCGCCAGCATAACCAACAAACACCAAGGTGTATTTGCCATCCGGCACATCGCGGCGACGCAGTTCTTTCATGCCGAGCAGGCGCGTATAGAAATCCACACTGCGGTCGAGGTTACCGACACGGATCATGGTATGCAGAAAGCGTCCTTGGCTCATGGATGGTCTCCTTTGGTGAAATCGGCAGGGTCGAAGGAAAGCAGGAATATGCCTGCTGCCTCGGCAGCCGCAATGGTGGCTTCACGTTCAAGCAGAATGGTACCGCCGGCTTGAAAGGCCAAGCCGCGTATCCCAGCGGATTTCGCGCTTGCAATGCTCACGGGCCCGATCGTCGGCAAATCGGCCAAATGGGACTGCCCGGGCTTCGGTGCCTTGACGAGGATGGGTCCCGGCCCTTCCCGCCGCAATGCGCCGGTGCGGATCATGAGCGCGTCTGTCCCCTCGATTGCCTCAGTACCCAGGACAAGGCCTTGCTGGACAACACAGGCCTGACCCACATCCACGGCCCCTAGCGCCTGGCAGACCGTGATGCCGCGGGCAATATCCGCCTTCGCCACATCATCAGGGGTTGGGCCGGCCAGGAGCGCCGCTGTCGGTAAAAGCCCTGCGAGCAGAGCCTGTGCGCCAATGACTTCAAACCCTTCTTCCGCCAGCACCTGCATGACGGCGCGCAGGATGGAATCATCGCCATTGAAGGCCGCACGGCCAACCCGGCCAAGCAGCTTAAGGGTACCTGCATCAGGCCTGAGCGAAAGCAGGGAAGGGCGCGCGACATTCCCCGCGAGCACCACTTGGCGCACATCATGGGACTTCAACCAGGCGAGCATTTGTGCCGCCAAGCCCCAGCGCAGGGTTACATGGGATTGCCCGACATAAGCGGCGGGATCGCCATGCCCTTCCAAGACCACGATATGGGTCTTGCGGCCCAAGGCGGAAGCGGCTTGCACAACACGCAGCGGCAGGGTGCCGCCGCCGGCGATAATACCTAATGGGGCAGGCATGAGATGCGGATCATCGCCCAGGCTGCATGAGGCGAATGGTCACTCGCTATCGTCGTCATGGTCATCCGCGCCGCGGCCTGCCTTGCACAAGCCACGCCGAGACGTGTTGCGGATGAAGTGCAAGACCTCAGCCACCTGCTTATCCTCAGGCCAGCGCTGCGCCGCTTCTGCGATGCGGTCGCTGAAGACACCTGGTTCGCGGAATAAAAGCCGGAATGCGCCGCGCAAGGCGTGAATTTCTGGGCGGGAGAAGCCGCGGCGCTTCAAGCCGATAAGATTCAGCCCAATCAGCCGGGCCCGATTACCCATGGCGGAACCGAAGGGGATGACATCGGCTTCAATGCCACTCATACCGCCAATAACCGCCTGTCGGCCAATGCGGACGAATTGATGAATGGCCGTGCCGCCACCAACAAAAACCGTATCGGCGATTTCCACATGCCCGCCCAGCATCACGTTATTCGCAAGGATGACGCGATCAGCCAATTGGCAATCATGCGCCACATGCGCAACCGCCATGATCAGGCAATCAGCGCCCACGCGCGTGACCCCTTCGCCACCAACACTACCACGATGGATGGTGGCATGTTCGCGGATCTGGGTTCTGGCGCCGATGTCGCACCGCGTTGGTTCATTCTTGTATTTCAAATCCTGCGGCGCCATGCCGATGGTCGCGAAGGGGAAAATCTTCACGCCGGATCCAAGGCGGGTATGCCCATCAACGATGACATGGGCCACAAGCTCCACCCCATCTTCCAGCACCGCATCGGGGCCAATGACGCAGCCTGGGCCAATCTTGCAACCGGCACCAATCTTGGCGCCTGGGGATACTGCCGCGGTAGGGTGGATTTCCGTCATGCTCACTTATCCAGGATCATGGCGGCGTAAGTCGCCTCGGCCACGACCTTTCCGTCAACCTTTGCTTCGGCGGAGAATTTCCAGATATTTCCGCGCTGGCGTTCCTTTTTGACATGCACGCGCATCTGATCGCCCGGCACCACGGGTTTGCGGAATTTCGCGTTATCCACGGTCATGAAATAGACCAGCTTGCCCGCCCAGGCGGGGCCGAGCGTTTCCACCACCAGAACCGCTGCCGTTTGCGCCATACATTCTATGATCAGAACACCGGGCATGACCGGCATGGTCGGGAAATGCCCCTGGAAGAAATTCTCGTTGATGGTGACATTCTTGATGCCAACACAGCTTTCATTCTTCACCATATCGACCACGCGATCCACCAACAGGAACGGGTAGCGATGTGGGATCGCGTGCATGATCTTGGCGATATCGAAGGCACCGATATCGGTGCTGGAGACTTCATTTTCTGACATGAGGATCAGCCCGTCTTTTCATTTCCCTTGGTTGAACCCAGGCGGCGTAGGCGTGCGAAG